>CADCUA010000106.1 GCA_902805755.1 uncultured Lysobacter sp. | reverse complement strand
AGGATCTGGTCGTGCGGCGCAACATCAGCGGCTTCCTGCTTTACGTCTTTCTGTACACGATGATCCTCCAGCCGGTTTGCGTCTGGGGCTACGTAACCGAGCTGCTGGGCACACGCAAGCGCTGGGGAACCAAGTGACGCCGGTTCACGCGTACTCGCGCGGCATGCGATTGAGGGACATGTGTGCGTCCTTGTCGTTCCTTGCCCTGACGGCGCTTGCGCCGGGGGCATCGGCTTCCGACGGTGGAGCGGCGCTGCGACTGGGCGTGTTCGCCTCGGACGATGCGGACGACACGTTCGTGCTGAAGACCACCGCAGGTGGGTTGCTCGGATACCACAGCCCGGACCGCTACCACGGCATCGTCGTCGAGGATGTCCAGATCCGGCCCGCAGGCGGGGCGCAATGGCGCGACCAGCGCGCGTATTACGCGTTTGCCACCGGCGAGACCTGGAAGAGCAAGGGCCTGCTCGGCACCGACGGTGACACTCTTGTGGGAAGCGTCAGCACGGTCAGGGAAGGCCGCATCCGCCAGGAATATTTCGTCGAGCGCGACCTGCTTGAAACAGAGCAGGGCATCGCCGGTCTGTATTACACGTTCGCGGGCGCCGCCTACGACATTCCGCTGGGCCGCAGTGACCGGCACCAGGTCACGGCGCTCGTCGGTGCCCAGGACTTCACGGGCTCGAACTTCCGGTCACACGTGCGTGCACGCTACGTCGCGGTCGTGCGCCCGGATCTGGGCCTGAGCGTCCAGCTCAGGGCGCGGGCCTTCCATAACAGCACGCCGTTCGAGTTCGATTACTACTCGCCCGAATGGTTTGCGGAAGCGCTGCCGGTCGTGCAGATCCGCCGCTTCCGACAGCGATGGATGTACGCGGCCGCGGTCGGCTGGGGCCGCCAACGCGACAGCGAGTCGGCATGGCGCGACGCGCGGCTGATCGAGGCCTCCATCACCAGTCCCCGGGCCGTCGGCCGCGGGTACCTGCGAGCCAGCGCGGTATACAGCAACACGCCGATCGGCGCGGGCGCCAGCTACGGCTATCGTCAGCTCGCCGTCGAATGGATCGTGCCTTTTTGAGGCATTGATCAGTCACCCGAAGGTGCGGCGGGAGGATGCTGCCCGCGCATGGCCGCATAAGCCAACCCGGATCCGTTCGTGTAGCCCCGCAGGGAG
>CADCUA010000105.1 GCA_902805755.1 uncultured Lysobacter sp. | reverse complement strand
TGCCGAGGGCGCCGTCCCCGGTAACGACCTATCCCTCCGCAGTAAATACAAGAGCGGGCCGCACCACAAGGCGGGACCGCTGCCCAGAAGTAGGTTGATTTCAGGAGACATTATGGAACGCCGTACCTTTCTCAATTTCGGCAGCCTGGCGCTCGCCACCACGCTCGCCCCGTTCGGCCGGGCGATCGCCGCTGACGAACTGCTCAGCTCCATGCCCACCGCCGCCAAAAAGGCGCTGGCCGACATCGCGCTGAACGCCGCCACCAAGGCCGGCGCCAGCTATGCCGACGTGCGCATCGGCCGCTACCTGAACCAGTTCATCACCACCCGCGACCTGAACGTCGAGAACGTGGCGAATACCGAGTCGGCCGGCGTCGGCGTGCGCGTGATCGCGAACGGCGCCTACGGCTTCGCCGCCACCTCGGACATGAGCGCCGACGGCATCGCCAACGCGGCGCGCCAGGCAGTCGCCATCGCCAAGGCCAACGCCAAGCTGCAGTCCGAACCGGTGCGCCTCGCACCAGTGAAGGGCGTCGGTGACGTCTCCTGGGCCACGCCGATCAAGAAGGACTGGCGCACGGTGCCGATCAAGGAGAAAGTGGACCTGCTCATCGCCGCCAACAAGGCCGGCATGGAGGGCGGCGCCGCCTTCATGAACGCGATGCTGTTCCAGGTGAACCAGCAGAAGTACTTCGCTTCCACCGACGGCTCCTACATCGACCAGGACCTGCACCGCCTGTGGGCCCCGTTCCAGGCGACCGCCGTGGACAAGGCCACCGGCAAGTTCCGTTCGCGCTCGGGCCTGGGCTCGCCGGTCGGCATGGGCTACGAATACCTGGACGGCCGCAAGGAGCACAAGCTCAAGGCGGCGGGCGGCATCGCCACCCTGTACACCGATTCCTACGACATCATCGAGGACGCGCGCGCCGCGGGCCGCGACGCCAAGGCCAAACTGAGCGCCAAGTCGGTCACGCCGGGCAAGTATGACCTGATGCTGTCGCCGGAACACCTGTGGCTGACCATCCACGAGAACGTCGGGCACCCGACGGAACTGGACCGCGTGCTCGGCTACGAAGCCAACTACGCCGGCACCAGCTTCGCCACCCTCGACAAGTGGCAGACCAAGGGCTTCAAGTACGGCAATCCGATGGTCAACCTGTACGCCGACAAGCTC
>CADCUA010000104.1 GCA_902805755.1 uncultured Lysobacter sp. | reverse complement strand
CGTGCCGACCGACGTCATGTCGCCCAGCGTGTTGATGTCGAAGAACGCCGCCGCGAATGCGGTCAGCACGCCGACCAGCACGGTGTTGACCCACGGCGTCTTGAACTTCGGATGGATCGTCGCGAACACCTTCGGCAGCAGGCCGTCGCGCGCCATCGTGTAGAAGATGCGCGTCTGGCCGTACATCAGCACCAGCACGACCGAGGTCAGGCCGATGATCGCGCCCACCTTGATGAGCTTGGCGAACCAGGCCCACTGCGGACCGAGCGCATCCACTGCGACCGCAACCGGATCCGGCACGTTCAGCGTCTTGTAGTTGACGACCAGCGTCAGCACGATCGAAACGAGGATGTAGAGCAGCGTGCAGACCGCGAGCGAGCCGATGATGCCGATCGGCATGTCCTTCTTCGGGTTCTTCGCTTCCTGGCCGGCGGTGGAGACCGCTTCGAAGCCGATGTACGCGAAGAACACGATCGACGCGGCGCGGAACACGCCGCCCCAGCCGAATTCGCCCTTCTCGCCGGTCGGGGCCGGGATGAACGGGTCCCAGTTGGACTTCAGCGTCTGGAAGTTTTCGATGCAGTACCAGCCCACGACGACGATGAAGGCGAGGATCACCGCCATCTTGATCGCGACGATGACGTTGTTGACCTTGGCGCTCTCGGAGACGCCGACGACGAGCAGGCCGGCAAGCGCGAGGCAGATCAGCAGCGCGGGCAGGTTGAACAGCGTCGTCACCGGATTGCCGGCGGCGTCGAGCACCGGCACGCCATCGCGGATGAGCGCGGCGCCGCTGGGACCGGTGAGCTCCGGCGGGATCACGAGGCCGTAGTCACCGAGAAGACTGACCACATAGCCGGACCAGCCGACCGCGACCACCGACGCCGCAAGTCCGTATTCCAAGAGCAGCAGCGCGCCCATGATCCAGGCGGCGAATTCGCCGATCGTGGTGTAGCTGTAGGTGTACGCCGAGCCGGACACGGGCAGCGTCGAGGACAGTTCCGCGTAGCACAGGCCGGCGAGCGCGCAGACCGCGCCGGCGACGAGGAACGAGAACAGCACCGCGGGGCCTGCGTGGAGCGCAGCTGCGTTGCCGGTGCGCACGAAGATACCGGCACCGATGATGCAGCCGATGCCGAGGAACACGAGGTTCCAGGGGCCAAGCGTGCGCTTGA
>CADCUA010000103.1 GCA_902805755.1 uncultured Lysobacter sp. | reverse complement strand
GGTCAGCGTCTTGGCCACGATCTCTTCCACCGGGCCGCGCACTTCCGACGACACCAGCTTGTCCTTGGTCTGCGACGAGAACTTCGGCTCCGGCACCTTCACCGACAGCACGCAGGTCAGGCCTTCGCGCATGTCGTCGCCCGAGATCTCGACCTTGGCCTTCTTGGCGAAGTCGTTCTCGTCGATGTACTTGTTGATCACGCGCGTCATCGCCGCGCGCAGGCCGGTCAGGTGGGTGCCGCCGTCGCGCTGCGGGATGTTGTTGGTGAAGCACAGCACCTGCTCGTTGTAGGCGTCGTTCCACTGCATCGACACGTCCACCGAGATGTTGGTGCCCTGGTCCGACAGGCGGTCGCCGGTGGCCTGGAACACGGTCGGGTGCAGGACGGTCTTGGCCTTGTTGATGTACTCGACGAAGCCGCGGGTGCCGCCTTCGAAGGCGAACACTTCTTCCTTGCCGGTGCGGTGGTCGCTCAGCTTGATGTTGACGCCGTTGTTCAGGAACGACAGCTCGCGGATGCGCTTGCTCAGGATCTCGTAGTGGAACTCGACGTGCGTGAAGATTTCTTCGTCGGCCCAGAAGTGGACTTCGGTGCCGCGCTTGTCGGTGTCGCCGATGACCTTCATCGGCGAGACTTCCACGCCGTCGACCACTTCGATGAGGCGGTCGACCGGGACGCCGCGCACGAATTCCATCTGGTGCACCTTGCCTTTCTGGCGCACGGTCACGCGCAGCAGCTTCGACAGCGCGTTCACGCACGAGACGCCCACGCCGTGCAGGCCGCCGGAGACTTTATAGGAGTTCTGGTTGAACTTGCCGCCGGCGTGCAGTTCGGTCAGGGCGATCTCGGTCGCCGAGCGCTTCGGCTCGTGCTTGTCGTCCATCTTGACGCCGGTCGGGATGCCGCGGCCGTTGTCGGTGATCGAGATCGAGTTGTCGGAGTGGATCGTGACGTGGATCTCGGTGCAGTAGCCGGCCAGGGCCTCGTCGATCGAGTTGTCGAGCACCTCGAACACCAGGTGGTGCAGGCCGGTGCCGTCCGAGGTGTCGCCAATGTACATGCCCGGGCGCTTGCGCACCGCTTCCAGGCCTTCCAGGATCTGGATCGAGGACGCGCCGTATTCGTCCGCTTTAGAGGCGGGAGTCATTTCTGGTTGGATATTCTCGGACATGGA
>CADCUA010000102.1 GCA_902805755.1 uncultured Lysobacter sp. | reverse complement strand
GTCGTCATCGGTGCGTCCGCTGGGGGTGTGGAGGCGCTGCTGCGGTTGGTCGAGCGTCTTCCCGCGGACCTGCGCGCCGCGGTGTTCGTCGTTCTGCATATCCCCACGCATACGCCGAGCCGGCTCGATTCGATTCTGGCCCACGTGTCGCCACTGCCGGTCAGCATTGCGCAGGACGGCGAGCCAGTGGAGCCAGGCCGGATCTACGTCGCGGCGACCGATCGCCATCTGATGCTGGACGGGCACCATGTGCGGGTCACGTACGGGCCGCGTGAGGGACGCGTGCGCCCCTCGATCGACGTGCTGTTCCGCTCGGCTGCGGCTGCCTACGGGCCCTACGTGGTTGGCGTGGTGCTGTCGGGCACGCTGGATGACGGCACATCCGGACTGTGGAACATCAAGGATCGCGGCGGCTTCGCGCTGGTCCAGGACCCGGGCACCGCACTGTTTTCTTCCATGCCCGAGAGTGCGATCGACCACGTGGCGGTCGACGCGGTACTACCGCTGGAAGAACTCGCCCGGGAAATCGGACATCGGGTCAGTGCCATGCCTTCCAATACTGAAAAGCCTGTCGTACCCGAGCGCCTGGAAATCGAGAACCTGATTGCCCTGGAGGGCAACGGGCTGCAGGCGGGCGTCATGAAGCTCGGGCGGATCTCCGCCAATACCTGCCCCGAATGCCATGGGGTGCTGGTGCAGATCGAGGAGGGCAGGATTACCCGGTTCCGCTGCCATACCGGGCATTCGTATTCGATGCACGCGCTGCTTTCGGAAGTGGACCGATCCATCCAGGCTCGGCTGTGGGATACCGTCCGCCTGCTGGAGGAGCGCATCCTGCTGTTGCGGCAGATGTCGGATGGCGGCTCGGACGGCGAGCGCGGCTCGCACTACGCAGCGCATGCGCACGAGACCGAGCAGCGGCTTCAACCGCTGCGCCAGTTCGCGCTTGATCCCGGGCTGTTGAGCCACATCGGCAATTCGGCAGCGACTGCCGGTCGCGCTGAAAGCAGTCACGCGCCGTAGACGGCGTTACGGTTCGGGCAAAGTGCAAAACCGGCCTGGCAACCCGCGATAAGTCGCGTATGCCGCCAGGGCTACAGGACGTGAAGTGTTGCGCTCAGCGCGGCGGCGACTGCCGGTTCGACGATGCCAGGTCGTTTCCACCGAACTCGAGGGGCA
>CADCUA010000101.1 GCA_902805755.1 uncultured Lysobacter sp. | reverse complement strand
ACCAGCAGGTCCACGCAGGTCGCGCTGCTTGGCGCCAGCCCCGTCGTCGCGAACCCGAGCCGGCCCAGCTCGACCGCCTCCTGCCCAGGGCGATGACCGGCCGGCTGCGGCGGCAGGCCCGCCTTTGCACGACCGCGCCGCACGCGCTGGCGGCGAATGCGCTGCGGACCGAAGAAGTAGTACACGACAAAGCCCAGATACGGCAGCGCCGCAAGGCTGATCAGCCAGCTCAGCGTTGCGGCCGGCTCGCGCTTTTGCAGCACGATCCAGAACCCCAGGCCAAGGACATAGGCGACCCATCCGACCACAAGGTAGAGCTTGATGTTCGGGGCGTGGAGCAGACTGGCCCACAGGTCCTGCAGCGGAACGGGCATGAAGATCTCGGCAGCGGTACGTGCGAAAGGTCGCAGACACTGCGACGTGCGCAGCCTAGCCTAGGAACGATGGACGACGCGCGTAAACCCACGGCGCCAATCAAGGGCCGCGGCGCGGCCTCGCAGGTGGCCGGCCGGTTTGAAAAGTCCGTCACCCGCGGCATCGACGACGGCTGGGGGTCGGTCTATGAGGATCTTGCCGACGCCCCGCGCCCGGGCACCCGCGTCACCGAAGAACGCGCGCGCAGCATCATCACGCGCAACGACTCGCCGGACGTGGGCTTCAGCCAGTCGGTGAATCCCTACCGCGGCTGCGAGCACGGCTGCGTGTACTGCTTTGCACGGCCCACGCACAGCTATCTCGACCTGTCGCCCGGGCTGGATTTCGAAACGCGCCTGTTCGCGAAGACCAATGCGGTCGAGCGACTGCGCGAGGAGCTCGCCAAGCCCGGCTACACGCCATCACCGATCGCGCTCGGCATCAACACCGATGCCTACCAGCCGATCGAGCGCCGTTACCTGATCACCCGCGATGTGCTCGAGCTGCTTGCGCAATGCCGGCATCCGGTGAGCTTCGTGACCAAGAGCGCGCTGATCGAGCGTGATATCGACCTGCTTGCACGCATGGCCGGCGAGCGTCTGGTGACCGTGTATTTCTCGGTGACCACGCTGGACAACCGGCTCGCCGCGCGCATGGAGCCGCGCGCCTCGGCGCCGCACGCGAAGCTGCGTGCGATGAGTGCGCTCACCCAGGCGGGCGTGCCGGTCGGCGTCATGGTCGCGCCGGTGGTGCCGATGATCACCA
>CADCUA010000100.1 GCA_902805755.1 uncultured Lysobacter sp. | reverse complement strand
CGATGTGCGCCGCGTGTACCTGGGCGAGACGTTCCGGCTTTGAGGCGCTCTACGCACGCACCGGCGGCGTGCCACATGTTGACGTCCTTCACCGATTCGAACGTCCGCATCGTCCAAGATCGATGCACCGGTCGCCGCATGCCATGGCAACGGTGCACTGAAGGACACGATCGCAACCACCCATGAAGCCACGCCTCCAAGCCTCGCTCGGGCAGCACCTGGTCATGACGCCACAGCTGCGGCAGGCGATCCGCCTCCTGCAGCTGTCCGCGATCGAGCTGGAGGCCGAACTGGTCGGGGCCGTGGAAAGCAATCCGCTTCTGGACTGGACCGAGACCGCACCCGAAGCCGCGGTCGCGGCCGGCGGTGACGCGGATGCGCCCCAGGCACCCGACACGATCATCGAGCCCACGCCCGCGGAAGACCCTTGGGGCGGCAGCAACGACGGCGAACCCTGGTACGAACGCGTGGGGCCCAGCGATCGCGACGACGACTCGCCGGCCGCCGAACAGGTGGCCGAAGAGGAAACGCTGCACGATCACCTGCTCTGGCAGCTGCATCTCAGCCCGCTCTCGCAACGTGACCGCATGCTCGGCGTCGCGCTGATCGAGGCGATCACCGACGACGGCTACCTGCGCGAGCCGTTGGATGCGATTGCCGCGTCATTGCGGCCGGACACCGACGCCGGCGAGCACGAACTGCTCACGGTCCTGCACCAGATCCAGCGCTTCGATCCTGTCGGCGTCGGCGCGCAGTCGCTGGGCGAGTGCCTGTGCCTGCAGCTCGATGCATTGCTTGACGACACGCCGGGCAAGGCGCTCGCGTGCACGATCGCGAAAGGCCCGCTCGAGCGCCTGCCGAAGATCGGCATCGCCGGCATTGCCGCCGAACTCAAACAGCCGGCCGCCGACGTCGACATCGCCGTGCAGCTGCTGCGCACGCTGGACCCGCGCCCCGGCGCACAGATCGGCGGCATCCCCAGCGACACCTATGTCGCGCCGGACGTCGTGATCTGGCGCCAGCACGGCGTATGGCGCGTCGCACTCGCCGACAACATGCGCCCGCGCGTGGGCATCCATCGCGGCTACGAAAGCATGATCCGCAGCGCCAGCAGCGCGGACGCGAGCTATCTGCGCGGGCACCTGCAGGAGGCGCGCTGGTTGCTGAAAAGCCTGGAAG
>CADCUA010000099.1 GCA_902805755.1 uncultured Lysobacter sp. | reverse complement strand
GGTCATGTCCCTGAATCCGCTGCAGTTAGCGCGGACGACGTCTACCCAAGGCCGCAGCTCCGGCGTGCGCACTGGTTGTCGCTGGACGGCCCATGGCGGTTCCGGTTCGACAACGAAAAGCACTTCACGCATCCAAGCCAGCTCGAAGAGTGGCCGCTGCAGATCACGGTGCCGTTTCCAATCGAGTCGAACGCGAGCGGCATCGGCGACCGCGGCTTCCACCAGGCATGCTGGTACGAGCGCGAGTTCGAGATCACCGCCGATGGCGGGCGCATCATCCTGCACTTTGGTGCCGTGGATTACCGCGCCCGTGTATGGGTAAACGGTGCCTACGTGATGAGCCACGAGGGCGGCCACACGCCGTTTTCTGCCGACATCACGGATGTACTCAACCCCGAAGGCCGGCAGGTCGTCAGCGTGTTCGTCGAGGACGACCCGCATGAACTGACCAAGCCCCGCGGCAAGCAGGATTGGCAGCTGGAGCCGCACTCCATCTGGTATCCGCGCACCACGGGCATCTGGCAGACGGTCTGGCTGGAGCGCGTGCCGCGCACCTACATCCAGAAGATCCGCTGGACGCCGCATGTGGAAGGCTTCGCGATCACGCTGGAGACGCGGGTGATTGGCGATCCGGAGCCCAGCCTGTCGGTCGAGGTGATGGTCAGCCATGACGGACGCCTTCTCGCGCACGACCGCTATCGCGTGATCGACGGCGAAGTCGATCGCCGGATCATCCTGTCCGACCCGGGCATCGATGATTTCAGAAACGAACTGTTGTGGAGCCCCGAGCGGCCGCAGTTGCTGGATGCACGCATCCGCCTGTGGCGCGAAGGCGAGTTGATCGACGAGTTCGAGTCGTACACCGCGCTGCGTTCGATCAGCGTGTCGCGCGATCGCATCATGCTCAATGGCCGGCCGTACCAGCTGAAGCTGGTGCTCGACCAGGGCTACTGGCCCGATACGCTGCTGGCCGCGCCGAACGACGAGGCGCTGCGCTACGACGTCGAGCTCGCGAAGGCCATGGGGTTCAACGGTGTGCGCAAGCACCAGAAGGTCGAAAACCCCCGTTACCTCTACTGGGCGGACCGGCTGGGCCTGCTGGTATGGGAAGAGATGCCGTCGGCGTACCGCTTCACGCGTACCGCGATCAAGCGGATGATCAAGGAGTGGAGCGAGGTCA
>CADCUA010000098.1 GCA_902805755.1 uncultured Lysobacter sp. | reverse complement strand
CGCTGCTCGCACTCGGCGAAGTCGACATGACGCTGTTCTTCCGCCCGTTGATGGATCTGGACCTGCAGGCGCCTTCGCTCGATCTGTTTGCCGATGCGTTCTACGACGAGGCAAAACGCGGGGAGATCGCGCCGCGCCTGCAGGAGTGGCTGCAGCGTTACGCCGCGCGCGTGCAGGACGATGCCCTGACGCCCGAAGCCCGTCGCGAGCGCATGCGGCTGGCGAATCCGCGCTACGTGCTGCGCAACTACCTCGCGCAGCAGGCGATCGACCGCGCCGAGCAGGGCGATCCGGGCGGCATCCACGAACTGCTGGAGGTCATGCGCAGGCCGTACGACGACCAGCCCGGCATGGAGCGCTTCGCGCAGCGGCGACCGGACTGGGCGCGGCAGCGGGCCGGGTGCTCGATGCTTTCCTGCAGTTCCTGAGCGGCGTAGAGCGCGGCCCTTACCGCGCGTTCACCGCAGGGCTTCGATGCTGGAAGCACCTGTCAGGAGATTCGCAGCCATGCGTACCCGCGCCGACATCCGCTTGAACCCGTCGAAAGCCCTGTCCACCCGGACGCGATGCACGGCGGCCGTGCTGGTCGCGATGCTGTCACTGACGGGCTGCGCGAGCCTGCCCGGCATGTCCGGCACCTACCCGCAGCAGCCCGGCCGCGACAATTACGGCGGTGGCTACGGCTCCGAGCGCATCGTGGGCACCGTGCAGTCGCTGGACCGCGGGTACAGCCGCATCGTGCTGATGGACGAGTCCCGTGGCTACGGCGCGGGCGGCGCGATGGAGATCTACTTCGATCGCGACACACGGCTCGTCTATCGCGGCCAGGCGCAGGCAGTAGAAGGTCTGGAACGCGGCGATCGCATCGCGGTCGATGCGGTGCAGTCGGGCGGCCGGCTGTTCGCGCGGCATATCGAGGTGGTGCAGAACGTCCGCGAAAGCGGCGGTGGATACGGCCGGTATCCGGATTCGACCTACCCCGGCGGCGCACAGCCGGGCGGCACGTATCCGGGCGGGACACAGCCGGGCGCGTATCCCGGTGGTTCCTATCCGGGCACGGCGCAGCCTGGCGGCACCTACAACGGCAACGAGTTGCAGGGCGCGATCGGACAGGTGGACCACGGTCGCCGCAGGATCACCTTGAACTCCGGCGGCTATACCAGCCCGCGTCGCGAGGTGCTCTACGACGAGCTCACGCAGGTGGAGTACCGGGGCCAGCGCGTCCGCCCGGACGATCTGGAGGCCGGTGACGTGATCCGCGTACGCGGCCGACCGGTCGGGTCGCAGTTCATCGCCGAGCAGATCTGGGTCGAAGCGAACGCCCGTTCACGCTGAGGTGCACAGCGGCACGCGCGCGCAGGTCGGTAGAATGCGCGCATGCCCCTGATTACCCTGCAGAACGTCGACTACAGCGTCGGCGGCCCATTGCTGCTCGAAAACGTCGAGCTTTCCATCGATAAAGGCGAGCGCGTCGCGCTGATCGGCCGTAACGGCGCCGGCAAGTCCACGCTGATGCGGCTGGTCGCGGGAGAACTCGTGCCCGACGACGGCGAGGTGCGTCGCGAAGGCGGCACGCGCATCGCCCGGCTCGAACAGGAAGTGCCCGCCAACGCCGCTGGCGCCGTGTGGGACGTGGTGGCGGCTGGACTGGGCGACCTGGGCGCATGGTTGGCCGAATACCACCGGATCAGCCACGCCGACGAAATCGATTTCGACGCACTCGAACGCGTGCAGGCGAAGATCGAAGCGGTGGAAGGCTGGTCGCTGGACCAGCGCGTCACCGAGACGCTGACCAAGCTGGACCTCGACGGCGATGCGTCGTTCGCGGGCCTTTCGGGCGGCATGAAGCGGCGCGTCCTGCTCGCGCGTGCGCTGGTCTCGGCCCCCGACCTGCTGCTGCTGGATGAGCCGACGAACCATCTCGATATCGAGGCGATCGACTGGCTGGAGAATTTCCTCAAGGGCTGGCAGGGCGCGCTGGTGTTCGTGACCCACGACCGGCGCTTCCTGCGCGCGCTCGCGACGCGCATCGTCGAGATCGACCGCGGGCAGGTCACGAGCTGGCCGGGCGACTGGGCGAACTACGAACGTCGCCGCGAGGAGCGCCTCAACGCGCAGGCGCAGGAGAACGCGCGCTTCGACAAGATGCTGGCGCAGGAGGAAGTGTGGATCCGGCAGGGCATCAAGGCGCGACGTACGCGCGACGAAGGCCGCGTCCGCCGGCTCAAGGCGATGCGCAACGATCGCGCGCAGCGACGTGACCTGGTCGGCAACGTGCGCATGGAGGTTTCGAACGCCGAAAGCTCCGGCCGCAAGGTCGTCGAGACGAAAGGCATTTCCTTCGGCTATGCGGGCAAGCCCATCGTGGAGGACCTGTCCACCGTGGTCATGCGCGGTGACCGCATCGGTCTGGTCGGGCCGAACGGCAGTGGCAAGACCACGCTGATCAAGTTGCTGCTGGGCCAGATGGAACCCGCTGCGGGCGAAGTGCGGCTGGGCAGCAACCTGCAGGTTGCGTATTTCGACCAGTACCGCGCGACGCTGCGCGAGGACTGGAACGCGATCGAGAACGTGGCCGAGGGCCGCGAAACCATCGAAATCAACGGCCGGCAGAAACACATCATCGGCTACCTGCAGGATTTCCTGTTCACGCCCGAACGTGCGCGCGCGCCGATCACGCGCCTGTCGGGCGGCGAGCGCAACCGCCTGCTGCTCGCGCGGCTGTTCGCGCAGCCGTCCAACCTGCTGGTGATGGACGAACCGACGAACGATCTCGACGTCGAGACACTGGAACTGCTGGAAGACCTGCTGGCCGAGTACGCGGGCACGCTGCTGCTGGTGAGCCACGATCGAGACTTCCTCGATAACGTCGTGACCTCGACGCTGGTGATGGAAGGCGAGGGGCGCGTCGGGGAATACATCGGCGGTTACACCGACTGGCTGCGGCAGCGGCCTGTGGTGCAGAGCAGTGGAGCGACGATGAAGTCAGCGTCGCCCGCAGCTGCAACGCCGGCCACCACCGCGGCTCCGGCAGCGCCGAAGCGCAAGCTCGGCTTCAAGGACGCGCGCGAACTCGAACAGCTGCCGGCGCGCATCGAAGCGCTGGAGACGCGCATTGCGGCCATGACCGCCGAAATGAACGAGGCCACGTTCTACCAGCGCGGTGCCGCCGCGGTGACGGCGCACGGTGCCGAGCTGGCGAAGGTGCAGGCCGAACTCGATCAGGCCTACAAGCGCTGGGCGGAACTCGACGGTTGATTCGCTGATGCGCCGCGACCGGACGCGGCGCGGCGTCAGAGGGACGTTCCGGTATCGCCGCCCTGCGCGCGGCGGCGATGCCACGGCCATTGGCCTTCGAGCTCGACTTCGAGCGACATGCTCAGGAACGTCCGCACGACGACGATCAACGCGAGCACGAGCACGCTGTCCAGCGTAGGCTCGATCGCGACGGTGCGAATGATGTCGCCGGCAACCATGAACTCCAGCCCGAGCAGGATGCCGCGCCCGACGTCCTGGCGCAGTTGCCGGTAGCGACCGGCATGCGTCTCGGGCGGATGGACGAAGCGCACGAGCCCGTAGAGCAGGCCCAGCACGATCACGACGACGCCTGCGAAGTCGATGATGAGGCTCGCGTACTCGGCAATCGTTTTGAACGAGTCCATGGCAGGGCCTGCTCGCGCTGCGGCGTGCGCGTCCATGCGCAGAATCCCGCCGGTCGCGTGATCGTCCGGTGGCGGCGTCGCTACGCCGAGTGTGGCGTTGACGTCGGCGTGGTCGGGTGCGGTGCACGCTGCGCGCATGGTCGCGCCGTCCCAGTCCTCGCTCTTCGATGCAGCGCCTCGCATGCTGGCCAGCGATGCCGAGGGTGGCATCTGGTATCGCCCGGACTTTGTAGAGCGTGCAACCGCAGAGCGATGGTTTGAACATCTGCGCGAGCACGTCGCCTGGCAGGCGCAGCGGCGCACCATGTACGAACGCGAAGTCGAGGTGCCCCGGCTCGTCGCGTCGTACCGCCTTGCGGCGCCGACGGTGCCGGCGCCTCTGCTCGAATGCGGTGAACGGCTGCGCGAGGCCCTTGGCGAGGCGTTCAATGCAGTGGGCCTGAACTACTACCGCAGCGGCAGCGACAGCGTGGCGATGCATCACGACAAGTTTCACATGCTCGTCCCGGGCCATCCGATCGCGCTG
>CADCUA010000097.1 GCA_902805755.1 uncultured Lysobacter sp. | reverse complement strand
GCCGGAAGCCGCCGCCGGGTGCTGCCGATTCACTCCTGCCCGGAGGCCTTCGCGGTCTTCCGGGTCTTTGTCGTCTTCACCGACTTCGTGACTTTCGAGGAGTCGGCGCGCTTGGCCGTCTTGACCGTCTTCGCTCCCTGCTTCGCGCTCTTGGCCGCCTTCGAAGTGCCCGTCGTCGCGGCGGCCTTCGGTTTGCGCTTGGGCTGCAGCATCGTGCCCGTGCACTTCTTGGCGCCGCAGCGGCACTCCCAGATCTTCTTCATGCGCGCGGTGTGCGGCTCGCCGAGCGTGATGCCGTAGTTGTAGGACAGCTCGTCGCCGGGCTTGATGCTCTTGCGGGCTTCGATGAAGACGCGGTCGCCGCGCTTGTTGCCGTCGGCATCCTCCTCCAGCACGGCCTCGCAGTTCGGCGCGCAGCTGTGGTTGATCCAGCGCGCGACGTTGCCCTCGATCGTGCCGTCGATGACGTACTTGTCGTTGAGCGTGAACAGGAACGTGTGGCCGGATTCGGCGCTGCCTGCGCTGCCGCGGTCGACCTGTGCGTGGGTCCGGATGCGGCCCGTGTATTCGATGATGCGCTCGCCCTTCGCGATGGGCATCGAGGCGAATACACCGGTGCCGTGGATGGCGGAACGACGCGCGACAATCTTGCGTGGCATGCAGCAGCCCTTCTGGTTGAGCCTGCATTCTGCCCGCGCGAATGACTGCCGGCTATCCACCGGGCGTGAAGAGACCGGACAGCGCTTGGCCGGCGCGGCTTTAAAACGTACAATTTCGGTCCTGATTGTGGGTGCCGACTCATGCTTCGCGTCACCAAGCTCACCGATTACGCCGCCGTCGTCATGACGGTACTCGCCGGCCGGCCCGATGCCGTGCTCAGCGCCACCGAACTGGCCGAGCATGCGGGACTGGAAGCGACGACGGTCAGCAAGGTGCTGAAGCCGCTCGCGCAGGCGGGGCTGGTGGAAGGATTCCGCGGCGCGAACGGCGGCTACCGGCTCGCGCGGGCGGCGGAGCGGATCGAGCTGTTCGAGATCGTCGAGGCGATGGAAGGCCCGCTCGCGATGACCGAGTGCAGCGTGCACGACGGCCAGTGCGGCATCGAGCAGTCCTGCGGCATGCGGGCGAACTGGCGACGCATCAACGACGTGGTGGTGGATGCGCTGCGCAGCGTGACGCTCGCG
>CADCUA010000096.1 GCA_902805755.1 uncultured Lysobacter sp. | reverse complement strand
TAGTCCATTGGCGAAGTGTAGGGTCGACGCCCGCAACGCGGCGTTGCGACCGGTGCAGGTCGCAGTGAACTCTGTGGATACGAGAACACCGGCGGCGATTGCGCCGGTTGCGGGGTGGCCGAAGGCCTCGGCCTCGGTTATCGACCGGGCGCGGTTCGCCGTGCAATGCCAACCACATGCCGCAGCACCGGCCACGCCACCAGCCACACGAACGCCGATACAAGCGCGATGCATCCACCGATCAACACCGGCAGCACTCCTCCCACGGTGAACGCCATGCCGAGCGCGAAGCCCAGCACGAACTCGGGACGGTACGCACGCAACGCAATGCCGGCCAGCACGATCGCCGGAAACAGCGCGCCTGCCACATCCTTCGAGCCGCTGGTGAACGCGATTGCCAGTGCAATACCCGCCAGCAGCGCACCGGCCAGTCGCAACACGAACGCGCGGTGCAGGCGCCAATGCGCTGCCGGTCGCTCGAACGCCCGGGCCGAAGCGATCCACGCGAGCAATGGCAGCACGACCAGGCCCCATCCGTTCCAGATCTGCGGCAGCGTGGGGTCGTTCAACAGGTGGTGATTCGCGATGCCGCCGGCGAAGTGCTCGGTCGCCAGATGGACCGCCTCGACCAACGCGACCGCGCCGGTGAAGCCGAGCCGCAGGGATATCGGCGCAGGCGAGCGCGGTGATTCGGCAATAGGCATGTGCATTGATCCTTGGACTTCACGCGCCACGCGATGCGACGCCGACCTGCACGTTGTACGCCCGTGCGGCCGCGACCGGATGTGCCGTCGGTATGGATGGCGCACGGCATGGGGTGAGCTTGGACGGAGTCGCTACCGGCCCAGTGTCGCGGACCACATACTGCTCAAGTCGCTGCGTCTCCTTCGCGTTGCACTACCGCCACGGGCTTACTTCTTGATCGCCGGTCCGCTCTGGGCATAGCCGTACACGACGGGCACTCGCGCGATCTGCGGCTTGGATCCTTTGAATGGCTCGAAGGCAATGCCCGCGATCAGCGGTTTGAGCGCCGAAGGTGTATCGGCTGACGGTCCGAAGCTCTCGGCTACGATGCGGCTGACGCGGCCATCGGGCTGCACCTCCAGCAGGAAATTCGCATAGCCCGGTTCGATGCTCATTTGGCCGACGTTGACCACAGCGGGATAGGGCTTGGCGACGAGCGGGG
>CADCUA010000095.1 GCA_902805755.1 uncultured Lysobacter sp. | reverse complement strand
AAGCCGCAAACGCCCGAGACAGAAAAGAAGGGCATCAAGGCCTGGATCATGAAAAAGGTCATGGAAAGGGCGGGCGCGGGCGTGCCGAGCGCCGACCGTATCACGCTGCTGCGCGACGCCGACGGCGACGGCGTGCTTGATGCCCGCACCGTCTTCCTCAAGGGCCTGCATTCGCCCTTCGGCATGGCGCTGGTGGGCAATACCTTGTATGTGGCGAACGCCGACGGCATCGTGCGCGTCCCATACAAAACAGGCGCTACCGAAATCACAGAGGCGCCGCAAAAGGTGGCACCGCTGCCCGCCGGGCTGAACCACCACTGGACGAAGAACATCATCGCCAGCTCCGACGGCAGCAAGCTCTACGCGACGGTCGGCTCGAACAGCAATGTCGGCGAAAACGGCATGGAAATTGAGGTCAACCGCGCTGCGATCCTCGAAGTGGACCTGAAGAGCGGTAATACGCGGCTGTTTGCCTCGGGGCTGCGCAACCCGAACGGCATGGCGTGGGAGCCGCAGACGGGCGTGTTGTGGACGGTCGTGAACGAACGCGACGAGATCGGCAGCGACCTCGTTCCCGACTACCTGACCTCGGTGAAGGACGGCGGCTTCTACGGCTGGCCGTACAGCTACTACGGCCAGAACGTGGACGAGCGCATCAAGCCGCCGCGCCCGGACCTGGTGGCGAAAGCCATCGCGCCCGACTATGCGCTCGGCGCCCACGTTGCCGCCCTCGGCCTGACGTTTGCCGAAGGGGCGAAGCTCGGACCCGTGTTTGCCAACGGCGCCTTCATCGGCCAGCACGGTTCCTGGAACCGCAAGCCGCTGTCGGGCTACAACGTGGTGTACGTCCCGTTCGCGAACGGCAAGCCGAACGGCAAGCCGCTCGAGGTGCTCACGGGTTTCGTGGACAAGGACGGCAATGCCCTCGGCCGGCCAGTAGGCGTGGCGATCGACAAGACAGGAGCGCTGCTGGTGGCGGACGACGTCGGCAACGTCATCTGGCGCGTGCACGCGGTGGCGCAGTAATTCAACGGGAGTATGTCGGAGGGACGTAGGGTAGGCGGGGGATTTTAGTCCAGGAGACTGAAATCCGCCTACTCGTTCAACCAGCGCGTGATCGTTCGCGAGGTATCGACGGCCGGTTGAACGCGTGAGCGGCGAAGCCGCCCGGTGAACCCGTGATTGAGGCC
>CADCUA010000094.1 GCA_902805755.1 uncultured Lysobacter sp. | reverse complement strand
GTTCCAGATGGCAACTATCAATCAGTTGGTGCGCAAGCCGCGCAGCCCTGAAACCTACAAGAGCACCTCTCCCGCGCTGGCCAACTGCCCGCAGCGTCGCGGCGTCTGCACGCGCGTCTACACGACCACCCCGAAGAAGCCGAACTCGGCGCTTCGCAAGGTCGCTAAGGTGCGCCTGACCAATGGTTACGAAGTCATCTCGTACATCGGCGGCGAAGGCCACAACCTGCAGGAGCACTCGGTTGTGTTGATCCGCGGCGGCCGCGTCAAGGATCTTCCGGGCGTGCGCTACCACACCGTCCGTGGTTCGCTCGACGCCGCCGGCGTTTCAAAGCGCCGCCAGGGCCGTTCGAAGTACGGCGCCAAGCGTCCGAAGAAGTCCTAAATCCATCTGCGCACTCCGGCCGGCGGTGTTACTGCCGAATGTGCCGGGTCGTGATCCAAGAACAAACGAGTGAACGCCCATGTCGCGTAAAGGTTCCACCCCGCAACGCTCGGTCCTGCCCGATCCCAAGCACGGCAGCGAAACGATTGCGCGCTTCATCAACATGGTCATGCTGAGCGGCAAGAAGTCGATCGCTGAAAAGATCGTCTACGGCGCGATGGACGTGATCAACGAAAAGAACGCGAATGCCGTTGAGCTGGTCGAAAAGGCGCTCGGGAACGTAGCGCCGGCCGTCGAGGTAAAGTCCCGCCGCGTTGGCGGCGCAACTTACCAGGTGCCCGTCGAAGTTCGTGCATCGCGTCGCATGGCGCTCGCCATGCGCTGGCTGATCGACTCCGCACGCAAGCGCGGCGAGAACAGTATGCCGCGCAAGCTTGCCGCTGAACTGATCGACGCCTCGGAAAACCGCGGCGGCGCAATCAAGAAGCGCGAAGAAACCCACCGCATGGCGGAAGCGAACAAGGCGTTCGCGCACTACCGCTGGTGATCCGGGCCCCCGGCGACGGGGGTTCACACAGCGCCCGGCCCTGAGCGGCACGAGGTGCTGCCGCGGCGGCCCGAGCGCCGCCACGCGAACCGGATGCCGCCCTCGAGGCGGCGTCCGGCCATTTGGAATACCAAAACTTACGAGAGGGTCCCGTGGCTCGCACCACTCCCATCGAGCGTTACCGCAATTTCGGCATCATGGCCCACATCGATGCCGGCAAAACCACCACCTCTGAACGCATCCTGTTCTACACCGGTGT
>CADCUA010000093.1 GCA_902805755.1 uncultured Lysobacter sp. | reverse complement strand
TTCACGGCCCGGCGGACGGCGCAACAGCAGGGATACCTGACGGTAGGCGACGGCCTGCTTGGACAGGTCGTCATAGACGATCAGCGCATCCTGGCCGCGATCGCGGAAGTATTCGCCCATCGCGCAGCCGGAGTATGCCGAGATGTATTGCATCGCGGCGGATTCCGAAGCGGAAGCGGCAACGACGATCGTGTACTCCAGCGCGCCGTGCTGCTCGAGAGCGCGCACGATGTTCTTGATGGTCGATGCTTTCTGGCCGATCGCGACATAGACGCATGTCATGTCCTGGCCTTTTTGATTGATGATTGCATCCACCGCCACCGCCGACTTGCCGGTCTGGCGGTCGCCGATGATCAGCTCGCGCTGACCGCGGCCGATGGGCACCATCGAATCGATCGCCTTCAGGCCGGTTTGCATCGGCTGCGATACGGATTGACGCGCGATCACGCCCGGCGCGATTTTCTCGATCGGCGCGGAGATCTTTGCGTTGACCGGACCTTTGCCGTCGATCGGCTGGCCCAGCGCGTTGACCACGCGGCCACGCAGTTCGGGACCGATAGGCACTTCCAGCACGCGGCCGGTCGTCTTGACGGTATCGCCTTCGGAAATGTGCTCGTACTCGCCCAGGATAACGGCGCCGACCGAGTCGCGCTCGAGGTTCAGCGCGAGGCCGAAAGTATTGCCCGGGAATTCCAGCATTTCGCCCTGCATCGCGTCGGACAGACCATGAATGCGGACGATGCCGTCGGTCACGTAAATAACCGTGCCCTGATTGCGAATCTCAGCGGTGTCGCCAAGGCCCTGGATGCGGCTCTTGATCAGTTCGCTGATTTCAGACGGGTTGAGTTGCATGTTAACTCCTAAAATTTTTCACTGGGCTTGAGGTGGTCTGGCGAACGACGCCGGCTACGCGGTCAAGGCGGTGTGCATCTTTTGCAGCTTGGCGCGCACCGAGGTGTCGAGCACTTCGTCACCGACAACGACGCGTACGCCGCCGATCAGCGCCTGGTCCACTGTCACCGACGGATTGAGTTTGCGGCCGAATCTCTTTTCCAGCGTTGCGACCAGATCGTTCACCTGTGCGCCGGACAGCTCGAACGCACTGGTGATCTCCGCATCGGCCGCACCTTCCTGTGCATTTTTCAATGCATGGAATTGCTCGGCGATTTCCGGCAACAGCGTCAGTCGGCCA
>CADCUA010000092.1 GCA_902805755.1 uncultured Lysobacter sp. | reverse complement strand
GAAGGTACCGTTCCTGGGCGATGTGCCGTTCCTCGGCAACCTGTTTAAGAAGAAGGGCCGCTCGAAGGAAAAGGCCGAGCTGCTGATCATGGTGACGCCGAAGGTGCTGCACGTGGCCCAACGCGACTGACTGTCGCACTGCCGTGTTCAAGAAACGGGAGCTTCGGCTCCCGTTTTGTTTTGCATCGGCTGATCCGTGCCAGCCAGCCGAAGCGTTCATCACGGCCCGCGCGTCAGAATCCGTGCTGACCGTCTACGGGGCTGGTATGGAAAGCAATTCGATAAGTCCGCTGCAGGGCGCCGAGCCGGTACCGACGACCGCTTCGCTACTGCCCCGATTCATCGCCCTGCGCGATGCCCTGTCCGCGCGCATCGTCGGTCAGCAGGCGCTGATCGAGCGGCTGCTGATCGCGCTGCTGGCCGATGGACACCTGCTGGTCGAAGGTGCGCCCGGGCTGGCCAAGACCAGTGCGATCCGTGCGCTCGCGGACGGGCTGGAAGCCGATTTCGCGCGCGTGCAGTTCACCCCGGACCTGCTGCCGGCGGACCTTACCGGTACCGAGGTCTGGCGACCGCAGGACGGGCGCTTCGAGTTCCAGCCGGGGCCGGTCTTCCATTCGCTCCTGCTGGCGGACGAGATCAACCGCGCCCCGGCGAAGGTGCAGTCAGCGCTGCTGGAGGCGATGGGCGAACACCAGGTGACCGTTGGCCGCGCGACCTATCCGCTGCCGCCGCTGTTCATGGTGATGGCGACGCAGAACCCGATCGAGCAGGAGGGCACGTTCCCGCTGCCGGAGGCGCAGCTGGACCGATTCCTGATGCATGTGCGCATCGGCTATCCGCAGGCGGGGGCGGAGACCGAGATCCTGCGGCTTGCGCGCGAGCGTGCAAGGCGTAATTCGGCGCCGGCGATGCAATCGGCGCGACTGTCGCTCGAGGATGTTTTCGCCGCGCGCGACGCTGTCCTGGCCCTGCACCTGGCGCCAGCGGTCGAGCGGTATATCGTCGAGTTGGTGCTCGCTTCGCGCGATGCGAGCCGCTACGACGCGGCGCTTGCACGTCGCATCGCGTGGGGTGCGAGCCCACGCGGTTCGATCGCCCTCGAGCGTTGCGCGCGGGCGCATGCATGGCTCGCCGGTCGCGACTTCGTCACACCGGACGATGTGCGTGCGATCGCGCCGGAAGTGCTGAGGCACCGCATCCTGCCTGCATACGAGGCCCTGGCGGAAGGTTGGGACGGCGAGCGGCTGGTGGCGGAGCTGCTGCAGCGCGTGCCGCTGCCGTGAAGCAGATGCTCGCCCGGCGACATCAGCGGTCGACACGATGAGCGAAGGCGTCGTGCCGACGCTGGCGGAACTGGTGGCCCTGCGGGCCGGCGTCGGCCGTCGGTCGCCCTCGCGGCACGGGCGGCTCGGCGCTGCCGGTCAGGCGCCATCGCCAATGCGCGGACGCGGCATGGAATACGCCGAGTCGCGTGAGTATTCGCCGGGCGACGATGCCCGCCACATCGACTGGCGTTTGACCGCCCGCACCGGACGCGCGCATACGAAGCTGTTCCAGGCCGAGCGCGAGCGGCTGAGCCTAATCGTGGCCGATACCGCGCCTGCGTTGTATTTCGGCACCCGCGTGCGCTTCAAATCGGTGCAGGCCGCACGTGTCGGCGCTGTCGCCGCGTGGGCGGCGGTGCGCGACGGCGACCGCGTCGCTGCGGTTTCAGCGATTGCAGGCGAGGCGCCGGTTGCGCCCGGTTCGGGGCCACGCGGTGCCCTGCGCGTGATCGATGCGCTGGTGCGGTGGTACGCCGGACCTTCGCCGGGAACCGAACGGCTCGACGTCGCGATCGACCACGCCCGCCGCCTGCTGCGGCCGGGCTCGCGCCTGCTGGTGCTGGGCGACGCCGCCAGCGTGGCCACTGTGCCGGACGCGCGATGGCCGGCGCTTGCGTATGAGCATGAAGTCGTCGTGCTGCTGATGACCGATCCGCTCGAAACCGAGCCGCCGCGGATGTCGCTGCCGTTTGCGCTGGGCGAGCGCCGGGTCGAGCTCGACCTCGGCGCAAACACGCAGCGCGAGCGCTGGCAGCAGGCATTCTCTGCGCCGGTCGACGAACTGCTGCAGCGGCTGCCGCGCCAGGGCGTGCGCGTGCAGGCGATTTCGACCGTGGACGCGAGCGAGTCCTGGCTGGGCCTGCTCGGGCGGGCGCGGCCACAGGTGGCCTGATGGCTGCGGCGACGCTGATCCTGCGCGACATCCATCAGCCGCCAGCGCCGGCCTGGTGGCCGCCGGCTCCGGGCTGGTGGATCGTCGCGGCGATCGTGCTCGCGGCCGTCGCACTGGCCCTCGCGTTGCAGGCGCGCAAGCGGCGCCGTCAACGTGAGCGCGCGGCGCTGTTCGACGAGGCCGTCGCGGCCGCGGCAACACCGGATGCCCGGGTCGCGGCGATGTCGGAACTGCTGCGCCGCGCCGCACGGCTGCACGATCCCGCCGCCGACCGGCTGCAGGGCGACGATTGGCTGGACTTCCTCGATGCCGGCGACCCGGCGAGACCGTTTTCGACCGGCGCCGGGCGGCTGGTGCTCGATGGCGGCTTCCGTCGCGACGTCGATGCAGCGGAAGTCGATGCGCTGCGCGACGTCGCGCGCGTGCGCTTCCTGCGCTGGATGCAAGCGCGATGAGCCTGCTCGAGACCGCCCAGTCGCTGTTTGCCTGGCCGGGCTGGCTGCTCGCGCTGCCGCTGCCATGGCTGGCCAGGCGCCTGCTGCCGCCGGACGAAGCCCAGGGCGCGGCGCTGCGGATCCCGCTCGACGAGCGCATCCACGCGCTCGCGCACACCGGGAGCGGACGCGCGCAGGCGGGCGAGACGCTGAAATGGCTGGCATGGGCGCTGCTCTGCATCGCGGCTGCGCGGCCGCAGCAGCTGGGCGATCCGGTGCAGCCGCCCACGCAGGGGCGCGAGCTGCTGCTGGCGCTGGACCTGTCGGGCAGCATGAGCGAGCCGGACATGGCGCTGGGGGGGCAGCCGGTCGACCGGCTCACCGCGGCGAAGGCGGTGATCTCCGATTTCCTAGACCGCCGCGAAGGCGACCGTGTCGGCCTGCTGGTGTTTGGCCGTCGCGCCTACATGCTTTCGCCCATGACGCCGGACCGCCAGAGCGTGCGCGAGCAACTCGCCGACAGTGTCGCCGGACTGGCCGGGCAGGAGACGGCGATCGGCGATGCGTTGGGCCTGGCGGTCAAGCGTCTTAGCGACCAGCGCAGCCCGCAGCGCGTCGTCGTGCTGCTGACCGACGGGGTCAACACCGCCGGCGCGCTGGAGCCGGTGCGTGCCGCGGAACTCGCGCGCGATGCCGGCGTGCGCGTGCATACGATCGCGTTCGGTGGCGACGGCTCGCTGTCGCTGTTCGGTTTCCAATTGCCGATGCCGGGCGCGGGCGACGACATCGACGAAACCACGCTGCGCACGATCGCCGCCCGCACCGGCGGGCGGTTCTTCCGCGCGCGCGACACCGCGGAGCTTGCACAGATCTACGCCGAAATCGACCGGCTCGAGCCGGTGCGACGGCCCGGGCCGGCCGTGCGACCGAAGATCGAGCGCTACCCGTGGCCGCTCGCGGCGGCGCTGGCCTGCGGGCTGCTCGCGCTCGTCTGGCCGCGCGGGAGGCCGGCATGATCGAGTGGGGCGACCTGCACCTGCTGCGCCCGCAATGGCTGTGGGCATGGTTCGCCGTGCCGGTGCTGGCCTGGGCCTGGCACCTGCGCCAGCGACGCCAGGAGCGCTGGCGCACCGCGGTGGACGCGCACCTGCTGCCGCACCTGCTGGCATCGACGCCGACCCGCCGCACGCGTCTGGTCGGGATCGCGGGGCTGATGGCGTACGTGCTGGGCGTGCTCGCGCTCGCCGGGCCGAGCTGGCGGCAGGGCGGGCAGCCGTTGTGGAGCGGCGGCGTTCCGCTGGTCGTGGCGCTGGATCTTTCGAGCGCGGCAAGCGCCGGCGACCTGCCGCCGTCGCGGCTGGCCCAGGCCCGCGCGAAGCTCGCGCGGCTGATGCAACTGCGAAAGGGGGCGCCGGTCGCGCTGGTGGTCTACGCCGACGATGCCTACACCGTCGCACCGCTCACCGACGACGCGGCGAACGTCGCGCTCTTTATCGATTCCCTCTCGCCGGACGTGATGCCGGTGGACGGCCAGCGCCCCGGACGCGCGAT
>CADCUA010000091.1 GCA_902805755.1 uncultured Lysobacter sp. | reverse complement strand
TACCGCGAGATCGAGATCCCGCTCGTGCCGGTGCTCGAGCGCATCGAAGCGAACGGCGTGCGCGTGGACGCCGACGAGCTGCGTCGGCAGTCGGCGGCGCTGAGCCGGCGCATGCTGGAATTGCAGCAGCGCGCGACCGAACTCGCAGGCCGTACGTTCAACCTCGATTCGCCCAAGCAGGTCTGCGGCCTGCTGTACGACGAGCTCAAGCTGCCGGCACTGGTGAAGACGCCGACCGGCCAGCCGAGCGCGAACGAGGAGGCGCTGGAGGCGATCGCCGAGCAGCACGAACTGCCGCGCGTGATCCTCGATTACCGCGGCCTCGCCAAGCTGCGCAGCACCTACACCGACAAGCTGCCCGAGATGATCCACCCGGTCAGCGGCCGCGTGCACACCAGCTACCACCAGGCCGGCGCGGCGACCGGGCGGCTCGCGTCCTCCGATCCGAACCTGCAGAACATCCCGATCCGCACCGAGGACGGCCGCCGCATCCGCACCGCGTTCGTCGCGCCGCCGGGACGCAAGATCGTCGCCTGCGATTACTCGCAGATCGAGCTGCGCATCATGGCGCACCTGTCCGAGGACCCGGCGCTGCTGCGCGCGTTCACGTCCGGCATCGACGTGCACACCGCGACCGCGGCCGAGGTGTTCGGCAAGACGGTCGAGACGGTGGAGGCCGGCGAGCGCCGCGCCGCGAAGGCGATCAACTTCGGCCTGATGTACGGCATGAGCGCGTTCGGGCTGGCGACGCGGCTGGGGATCTCGCGCGGCGAGGCGCAGGACTACATCGCGCTGTACTTCGCCCGCTACCCGGGCGTGCGCGAGTACATGGAGCGCACGCGCCAGCAGGCGCGCGACCAGGGTTATGTCGAGACCGTGTTCGGCCGGCGCCTGTACCTGGAGAACATCCACGCGCGCAACCAGGGCCTGCGCTCGGGCGCCGAACGCGCGGCGATCAACGCGCCGATGCAGGGCACCGCCGCCGACATCATCAAGCGCGCGATGGTCGACGTGGACGCCTGGCTCGCCGCGCACCGCGAACGCGCGCTGATGGTGCTGCAGGTGCACGACGAACTGGTGTTCGAGGTCGACACCGACTTCGTCGACACGCTGATCGCGGAGGTGACCGCGCGCATGGCCCAGGCCGCGCAACTGCAGGTTCCGCTGGTGGTCGACAGCGGTGTCGGCGACAACT
>CADCUA010000090.1 GCA_902805755.1 uncultured Lysobacter sp. | reverse complement strand
TCGTCTCGGGAGGAGGTCCACTCGTCCTGCGGGCGCTCACGTGCACCAATTTCGTGCATGCACTCCCGATTTCTTCGACCCGGCTCGCCCCGGAGGTGAGTCGCGTCGGGCTCGAGCGCCAGCAAGGCACGCGCCCCGATAATTCGTCCGATCCGAACGCGCTGCGCGAGTCTGCTCGGTCCAGGTGTCAGGACGGATTCCCGGCGTGGATCGGGTGCACGCGAGGACCGGCGTGCGCCGCTGCCGCCTGCGAAATCAGAGCAGGCCGTTGTGCCGCAGCGCGGCCACGCCCACGATTGCGCTGAGCACCGCCGCCACGATCCAGCCCGAGCGCTGGTAGAACGGAACCGGATCGCCACCGAGCATGCGTTCGGCGTCGCGCGGTTCGATCACCCAGCCGTGGCCGCAATGCGGGCATACGAGCTGGTACTGGCGCTCGATCACGAAGCCGGCGACATAGAACAGGCTGCCCCAGGCGTAGATCAGGCGCAGGCCGAAGTCGCGCGACTCGCCGCAGGTGCGGCAGAAATGCGGTTCGCTGTGCTGGAACGTGAGTTGGCACTCCTCGCGCCCGATCGGTACCAGAAGCATGAGGCTTCACTCCACGGCAATGAACGCGCGATGCGGCGCGACGTTCGTGATGCGGCTTGTCATCGGCGCACGCATTGCACGACAGCCGGATCAACCGGAGACGCGGGCGCAGCGACATGCCGCGCCTGCCGCTGCATCAATGGCGGAAGTGGCGGATGCCGGTGAACACCATCGCGATGCCATGCTCGTCCGCCGCGGCGATGACTTCCGCATCGCGCATCGAACCGCCGGGCTGGATGACCGCCCTGATGCCTGCAGTCGCTGCGGCATCGATGCCGTCGCGGAACGGGAAGAACGCATCCGAAGCCATCGCAGAACCCGGCACGATGAGGCCGGCTTCCTCGGCCTTGAGCGCGGCAATCTTCGCGCTGACCACGCGGCTCATCTGGCCAGCGCCGACGCCGACCGTGCGGCCATCCTTTGCATAGACGATCGCGTTTGACTTGACGTATTTCGCCACGCGCCACGCGAACAGCAGGTCGGCGAGCTGCTCCGGCGTAGGCGCGATCCTCGTGACGACTTTCAGTTCCTCGCGCGTGACCTCGCGGTTGTCCGCACTCTGCATCAGAAGGCCCGAGCCGACGCGCTTGACGTCGATCATGTTGCGCCCGTTGCCGTGCGGGATGCGCAGCACGCGCACGTTCGCCTTCTTCTTCGCGCAGGCGAGCGCATCGGCGTCGTAGTCGGGCGCGATCAGCACTTCGACGAACTGGCGGTCGAGGATCGTCTTCGCCGTCGCGCCATCGAGCGTGCGATTGAACGCGATGATGCCGCCGAACGCGCTGGTCGGATCGGTCGCGTACGCAAGTTCGTATGCGCTCGCGTTGTCGTCGGTCTCCGCCACGCCGCAGGGATTGGCGTGCTTGACGATCACGCACGCGGTGCGCTCGAACTGGCGTACGCAGTCCCAGGCCGCATCGGCATCGGCGAGGTTGTTGTAGCTCAGCTCCTTGCCCTGCAGCTGGGTGAAGGTTGCGAGCGTGCCCGGCACCGGATACAGGTCGCGATAGAACGCGCCCTGCTGGTGCGGATTCTCGCCGTAACGCAGGTCCATGACCTTGATGAAGCTGCCGTTGGTCTGCTGCGGGAACATCGTGCGCGAGGCGACGCCGTTGCTGCCGACCTCCAGGACGGAGGACAGGTAATCGCTGATGCATGCGTCGTACTGCGCCACGCGGTTGAACGCGGCGACCGACAGCGCGAAACGCGTTGCAGCCGACAGTGCGCCATCGTTCGCGTCGAGTTCGGTCACCAGTGATGCGTATTGCGCGGCATCCGTCGCGACGGCCACGCGCGCGAAGTTCTTTGCGGCCGAACGCAGCATCGCCGGTCCGCCGATGTCGATGTTCTCGATGATCTCGTCCATCGGCGCGTACGGATTCGCCGACACCTTCTCGAACGGATACAGGTTCAGCACCAGCAGGTCGATCGCCGCGATGCCGTGCTCGGCCATGACGGCATCATCGATCTGCGCGCGGCCCAAGAGGCCGCCGTGCACGACCGGGTGCAGCGTCTTGACGCGCCCGTCCATCATTTCCGGAAAGCCGGTGGCTTCACTGACGTCGCGAACCGGCAGGCCCGCATCGCGCAGCGCTTTCGCGGTGCCGCCGGTGGACAGCAGTTCGACGCCATGACGGTGCAGCGCCTGCGCGAGTTCGATCAGGCCGGTCTTGTCGGAAACGGACAGCAGCGCGCGGCGGATCTTCACCGGCGACGAGGAAGCACTCATGCGGGGGCGGCCATAGGCGGGGAAGCGCGCGATTATAGCGACGCGCCGCGATCGGCCTGCCATGCACCGGGATGCATACGTTTGCGTGGACGGGCGAGCCTGTGTTCGCCGCGAACTTATTCCGCCAGGCCGTACTCGCGCAGCTTCTTGCGCAGCGTCGCGCGGTGGATGCCCAGCATCAGCGCCGCGCGGCTCTGGTTGCCATCGCAGTGCTGCAGCACTTCGGCGAACAACGGAATCTCGAGCTCGCGCAACGCGACCTCGTAGAGGTTCTCGGTGTCGCAACCGTTGAGGTCACGCAGGTAACGCCGGATCGACGTGGCGACATGGTCGCGCAACGGCACGCGGTGTGCGGAACGGCTTTCGATACGGTCGGCAACGCTGCTCAAGGCAATCCCCGGATGACCCGGCTGCTGGCCGGCCGCGCCTGAGTTGACGGGAGCGGGAGTCTAGCCTGCGCCCATCGCGGCGGACAACGCGACGATGGTCATTCCCGGGCGTGCATGCGGTGGGACCGGCGCCGGCGTCACGGTTTGACGTCAGCGGAAATCGAACGAGAACGCGACCACGTTCGGCGCGGGCTCCACGATGTCCAGCTGCACGCGCGCGCTCTGCCCGGGCGCAAGCGCGGTGACCGGGCCGCCCGCGTACTCGTGCGGTTCGAACGCGCGCGTGCCCAGTGTCTGCCCGTCGACGCCGGACAGGCTCAGCACCAGCGTCGGCCAGGGCTGCGGCCACTGCGCATCGTTGCGGAACGTCGCCTGTGCACTGAGCACGCCACGCGTGCCGGCCTTGGGCTGCACGCTGCGGTCCAGCATGGTGAACGCCGTGGGTTCGCGCCACGGTTGCACGGTGCAGCCCACCGCGCCACAGGTGGTATCGACCAGCGGGCGCCAGCGCGGGTCCGCGGCCAGTGCATCGCGCTGCGCGAGAAGCAGTTGCAGTGCCAGCAGTAGCGCCAGCATTGCGATGCCCGCAAGCACAGGCCACTGACGGCCGTGGCGACGCGGGCCCGCAGAGCGGCGCGCGAAGCTGGGCTCGGCGCGTGTCATTGACACAGGCGCTCGTGAAGACGCTGGTGAAGACGCGGTCCGCGCGTCGCGCTCGACGTCGCGTGCCGGGGTGGGCGTTGCTGCGGGCGCCGGCGCCACCGGCGGGGGCGTTGAAGGCTGCGCATCTAACTGCGGTGCGCTGCGTGGCGCGGGGGCAGGTCGCGCCGCCTCGCTGGACTCGTGTTCGGCGTGCAATGCACCTGGAGTCGAACCATAGGCCGGATGACGTTCCGGCCGCGCCGCCGGATGCTCACGCTCCAGCCGCGTGCGCTCCTGCGGCTCGCCCTGTTCGTCCACATGCGGCGCGCGCCCGTTCGCGAGCACTTCGCGGCAGCGCGGGCAGCGCTGCTCGGTCGCGCCACCGCGCGGCGCGATCAGCGCGACCAGGAATCCACATTTGGGGCAGGGTACGAACATGGCGCGAGTGTAAGCGGCGAGCCGCGCAGGATGCGTGTCAGCCGCGACGCACGCCGCTCACGCGCATCCAGTCGTCCTGCTGCTCGACGACGAGCCCGTCGAACGCCGCCGCGTAGCGCGCCACGACCTCGTCCTCCTGTCCGGCGAGGATGCCCGACAGCGCGATGCGACCGCCCGGCGCGACGCGTGCGGCGAGTGTGTCCGCCAGCGCGATCAGTGCGGACGCAAGGATGTTCGCGACCACGACCGGATATGTGCGTACCGGCTCGTCCTGCGGCAGGTACACCTCGAGCCGGTCCGCGACGCCGTTGCGTTCGGCATTGTCCTGTGTCGCGATCAGGGCCTGCGGATCGTTATCGACGCCGACCGCGCGCGCGGCGCCGAGCTTCAACGCGGCGAGCGCAAGGATGCCGGAGCCGCAGCCGAAATCGAGCACGTCCGCACCGCCAAGCACGCCTTCGCGGCCAAGCGCGTCCAGCCAGGCGAGGCACAACGCGGTGGTCGGGTGCGTGCCCGAGCCGAACGCGAGCCCCGGATCCAGGCGCACGATCGCGGACGTGGCGGGATCGACGCCTTCGGGCAGCTCGTGGTTCCACGGCACGATCCAGGTGCGCTCGCCGAAGCGCAGCGGCTCGTACTGGTCCATCCATGCACGCTCCCAGTCCTGGTCGGCGACATCGCGGAACTGCGCCTGCGTCCAGTCCAGTCCGTCGTCGACGGCCGCCAGCGCATGCAGCAGCAGCGGGCGCGGGGTTTCAGCCGGGAACAGCGCGGTCAGCACGAGCTCGCCCCACAGCGGCTGCTCGCCGACGCCGGGTTCGAAGATCGCCTGCTCGTCGGGTGCGTCGGCGTGCGCGTCGGCCAGCGTGACCGCAAGCGCGCCCACGTCCTCGAGCGCGCGCTCGTAGCGCGGCTGGTCGCGTTCGGTGCAGGGCAGGGTGAGTTCGAGGAAAGGCATAGACGGAGCCGGCCGACAGGAGGCGGCTATTATCGGCGACGCGAATGGGCAGCGTATCGGCTCGCGTCCAGCACGTGGCTTCGACCACGCCGCGTCCGTGCGCACGCTGGCCCCGCAAGCCCTGCCATGCGCGGTGCCTATTCGCAGCTGGCGTGCTTGCAGCGGGCCTCATGCTGGCGCAGCACCCTGCAAAAAACGATGCCCGCGACAGGCGCGGGCATCGGACGACACGGTGCAGCGGGAAGTCTCAGTCGATGCCGAGCTTTTTGAGCTTGTAGCGCAGTGCGCGGAACGTAATGCCGAGCGCCGCCGCGGTGCGCGTCTTGTTGTAGCGGTTTTCCTGCAGCGCGTGCTGGATCGCCGCACGCTCGATTTCCTCGATGTACGACGGCAACGCGCTGGTCGCGGTATCGCGCGGATCGAGCGTGCGCGGGTCGATGCCGGCAGCCGGCGTGATCGACGCGGTCGGGCCGCCGTTGACAGCTCCCGGAGCGATGGCCGGCGGCGCATTGCGCGGCAGGCTCAGGTCTTCGACGCCGATTTTTTCGCTGTCGGCCATGGCCAGCGAACGCTCGAGGATGTTTTCCAGCTCGCGCACATTGCCCGGGAACGGGTAGGCGCGCAGCGCCTCGACCGCTTCGCCGCTGAGCACCGGCGGCCGGCGGCCCTGGGCGGCGCACAGGCGCGCGAGCACATTCGCCGCGAGGCCCGGCAGGTCGTCTAGTCGATCGCGCAGCGGTGGCACGCGCAGTTCGATGACGTTGATGCGGTAGTACAGGTCATGGCGGAAGCGGCCGTCGGCAATCAGCGCGCCGAGGTCCTTGTGCGTCGCCGACAGGATGCGCACGTCGACGGTGACTTCGGTGTTCGCACCGACCGGGCGGATCGATTTTTCCTGGATCGCGCGCAGCAGCTTGACCTGCATCGGCAGCGGCAGCTCGGCGACTTCGTCGAGGAACAGCGTGCCGCCATCGGCCGCCTGGAACAGTCCCGGCTTGTCGTTGTGCGCGCCGGTGAAGCTGCCCTTCTTGTGGCCGAAGAACTCGCTTTCCATCAGTTCGGCCGGGATCGCGCCGCAGTTGACCGGCACGAACGGGCCGGCCGCGCGGCCGCTTTCGGCGTGGATCGTGCGTGCGACGAGCTCCTTGCCCACGCCGGACTCGCCGGCGATGTACACCGGCGCCTGGCTGCGCGCGACCTTCGCGATCGTGGCGCGCAGGGACGCCATCGCCGGCGACTGGCCGTACAGCCGCGACGCTGCGGTCTCGCCCGCAGGCGGCGCGGCGCGGCGCTTGTCGTGCAGTTCCAGTGCGTGCCGCACCAGGTCGCGCAGTACGGCGAGGTCCACGGGTTTGGCGACGAAATCGAACGCGCCCGCCTTCAATGCCTCGACCGCGGCTTCGACGTTGCCGAACGCGGTGATCATCGCGACCGGCGTGTTCGGATATTTCGCGGTGATCTCCGCGATAACCTCCAGCCCCGTGCCATCGGGCAGGCGCATGTCGGTCAGGCACAGATCATAGGTATTGCGGCTGAGCTGGTTACGCGCGTCACCCACGTTGGACGCGGTATCGCAGCGCAGGCCCATGCGGCCCAGCGTCATCACGAGCAGCTCGCGGATGTCGCGCTCGTCATCGACTACCAATGCACTACGATTTTCCGCCACCGTGGACCCCTGGTTACACCGACCCGGCACGATAGCCCAAGCGCCTGCCCCGGGGCCAGCGGCGCGGTAGCGGGTGCGGCGTTAGTGGCACGTGATCTGCGGTTGCGCGCACGGTTTTGCGCTTCCTGCGGGCGGCTCAGCGCACGATGCCGCCGCGCAACTCCTGCATCCGGATGCGGAAACAGCCGCCGCCCGCCGGCATCGGCACGTAGTCCAGCGAGGCCTGGTTCGCGCGGCAGAGCTCACGCGCGATGTACAGGCCCAGGCCCGTGCCGTGCGGCGAGGTGGTGAAGAACGGCCGGAACAGGCGCGAGGCGACGGTATCGGGAATGCCCGGCCCGCGGTCGCGCACCTCGATCTGCGGCGCGCCGTGCGGATCGTGCTGCACATGGACCGTGACGCGCGCGGGCTGGCCCGGCATGCGTCCGTAATTGAGCGCGTTGCTCACCAGCACCGTCAGCACCTGGTGCAGCTGGCGCGGATCGACCACCGCCGGCACGTCCGGCCGGCTGCCGCTGGCCTGCAGCGTGTCCTGGTCCAGTGGATGACAGACGAGGTAGTCATCGACGAAGCGGCGCGAGAACTCGATCAGGTCGACGTGTTCGGGCTTGGCCGCTTCGCGCCGCGCGAGGCCGAGCACGTTCTCGACGATGCCGTTCATGCGCTGGCACTGCTGATGCACGATCTCGAGCAGGCGACGGTCGCCGGAGCGGATGTCGTCGGATTCCTCCAGCAACTGCACCGCGTAGCTGATCGCCGCGAGCGGGTTGCGGATCTCGTGCGCGAGGCTGGCGGAAAAACGCCCCAGCGTGGCGAGTGTCATCGACTCCGCGCGTCGACTCGCAATCGAGGTGTCATCGAGGAAGACCAGCGTCTGGTCACTGCCGGCGAGCAGGCGCGCGAAGCGCGGCACCACGTCGGGCACGTCCGGGCCGAGTTGCAACGGCGTCTCGTCGGGCTTGCCGTCGGTGCGCCACTGTTCCAGTCGCTGCGACAGTTCCGGCATCGCGATCGCGAGGTTGCGCGCGCCCTGCGTGCTGTCCACTTCGACGTCCCCAAGCAGCGCGGCCGCGGCCTCGTTCGCCAGGCGCAGCCGTCCCTGTCCATCGACGAGCAGCACGCCGGTGCGCAGGCGCCGGATGATGAGTTCATTGATTTCGGCCAGGTGCGCGGCTTCGGCGCCGCGCTGTTCGGCCAGCTCGTAGCCCGCGCGCATCTGGCGGCCGAGCAGGCTCATGAGCGTCGCGATCGCCGCATAGCCGACCGCGAACATGATCGGCTCGGCGCGCAGGCGGGCGTTGCCGGCTTCCAGTCCCACCGACCATGCGTGCTCGCCCAGCAGCGCAAGCACCGCGACCGCGGCCATGCCCAGCCCGAGGCGTGGCGGCAGCAGCAGCGCTGCGGCGCCCACGTTGAACAGCAGCATCAGCGAGATGCCGGTGCCCAGCGCCGGCACCGCGTGCATCGCGAGAAAGCCGAAGAACAGATCGGCCGCGATACCCGCGAATGCGATCGCGCGCGGATCCAGGCGCCGGCCGAACGCGAGCAGCAGCATCGCGATGAACAGGAATGCGATCGCCACCGAACGCGCGAGCAGCTGGTGCCGCGGCTCGTCGATCAGCCCGGCCAGTGGCCCGAACAATGTCGCCGCCAGCAGCATCGCCTCGAGCACGCGATACAGATTGAACAGCCGCAACTCGCGCCGCAGGACGCGATCGGCTTCGGAGACATCGACAGGAGCGATCTGCAGCGGCACGGGGCGTCCAGCAGGCGGGCTGCGGGCAGTATAGGCACGACCGTTTTGCCCGGCCGCGCCCGATCGGCGACAATGCCGGCCCTCGCGCGCGGCCGGGCTGTCTGTTGCTTCGACCGGCCACCGTCCGCGCGGGCCTCTTTATCTTCTCCTCGGTGACGCATGAATTTTCACGAATACCAGGCAAAGCAGCTGTTTGCCCAATACGGCATCGCAGTGCCGACCGGGCGCGTAGCGCGCACCCCTGAAGAGGCCGTCGCGGCCGCCAAGGCCATCCCGGGCGACCTGTGGGTGGTCAAGGCGCAGATCCACGCAGGCGGTCGCGGCAAGGCCGGCGGCGTGAAACTTGCGCGCTCGTATGACGAGGTCAAGCAGTACGCGCTTGCCATGCTCGGCACGAAGATGGCGACCTACCAGACCGCCGGCGTCGAGCTGCCGATCGACAGCGTGCTGATCTCCGAAGGCACCGACATCGACAAGGAGCTGTACCTGTCGGTGCTGGTGGACCGTTCGACGAAGTCGGTGACGTTCATCGCCTCGGCCGAAGGCGGCATGGACATCGAGCAGGTCGCGGCCGAGAAGCCCGAAGCGATCCATACGCTGCACGTGAACTACGTGCAGGGCCTGCAGCCGTACGAATGCCGCAACCTCGGCTTCGCGCTGGGCCTCAATGCGAAGCAGGTCGGCCAGCTGACCAAGATCATGACCGGCCTGTACCGGCTGTTCATGGAAAAGGACCTCGCGCTGGTCGAACTCAACCCGCTCGCGATCCTCACCAACGGCGAGCTTGCCGTGCTCGACGGCAAGATCGATTCCGACGACAACGCGAGCTTCCGCCACCCCGAGCTCGTCGCGATGCGCGACATCCGCCAGGAAGACGAGACCGAAGTGCTGGCCAGCCAGCACGACCTGAACTACGTGACCATGGACGGCAACATCGGCTGCATGGTCAACGGCGCAGGCCTGGCGATGGCGACGATGGACGTCATCAAGCTCGAAGGCGGCGAGCCGGCGAACTTCCTCGACGTGGGCGGCGGCGCGACCAAGCAGCGCGTGACCGAGGCGTTCAAGCTGATTCTCAGCTCGGACAAGGTCAAGGCGATCTTCGTGAACATCTTCGGCGGCATCGTCCGCTGCGACATGATCGCCGAAGGCATCATCGCGGCAGTCAAGGAAGTCGACGTCAAGGTGCCGGTGATCGTGCGCCTGGAAGGCACGAACGTCGAAGCCGGCAAGGAACTGCTGAAGAATTCCGGCCTGGCGATCACGCCGGCCGACGACATCAACGATGGCGCGAAGAAGGCGGTTGCCGCCGTCGCCGGCCGGTAAGGAACACGACCCATGTCCGTTTTGATCAACAAGAACACCAAGGTGCTGGTGCAGGGCTTCACCGGCTCGCAGGGCACCTTCCACGCCGAGCAGATGCTCGAATACGGCACCCAGGTCGTCGGCGGCGTCACGCCCGGCAAGGGCGGCACGCAGCACCTCGGCCTACCGGTGTTCAACACCATGGCCGAAGCCGTTGCCGAGACCGGCGCCGATGCGTCCGTCATCTACGTGCCGCCGCCGTTCGCGGCCGACGCGATCCTCGAGGCGGCCGATGCCGGCATCAAGGTCATCGTGTGCATCACCGAAGGCATCCCGGTGCTGGACATGCTGCGCGTCAAGAACGTGCTCAACGGTTTCGACGACGTCGTGCTGGTCGGCCCGAACTGCCCGGGCGTGATCACGCCGGGCGAGTGCAAGATCGGCATCATGCCGGGCCACATCCACATGCCGGGCAAGATCGGCATCGTGTCGCGCTCGGGCACGCTCACCTATGAAGCGGTCAAGCAGACCACCGACGTGGGCCTCGGCCAGTCGACCTGCATCGGCATCGGCGGCGATCCGATCAACGGCACGAACTTCATCGACGCGCTGAAGTGGTTCCAGGACGATCCGCAGACCGAAGGCATCATCATGGTCGGCGAGATCGGCGGCAGCGCCGAGGAAGAAGCGGCCGAGTTCATCGCGCAGTACGTGACCAAGCCGGTCGTCGGCTTCATCGCCGGTGCGTCCGCGCCGAAGGGCAAGCGCATGGGCCACGCGGGCGCGATCGCGTCGGGCGGCTCGGGCACGGCCGAAGGCAAGTTCGCGGCGATGGAAAAGGCCGGCGTCACCACGGTGAAGTCGCCGGGCGATCTCGGCGCGGCGATCGCCAAGCGCCTGGCCGGCTGAGCCAGCGCCTGTGTGATCCGGAAAGAGATCGGAAGAGCACA
>CADCUA010000089.1 GCA_902805755.1 uncultured Lysobacter sp. | reverse complement strand
GCCCGGCGTGACATCCCGCCGGGTTGCTACTTTTCGCAGTGTTTAGAGTCGACGAGCCCATTCAGTACCTCTCGCCCGACCGCTGCTACCGCGGGGTTGCCGCGCGAACCTATGCTCGCGGTCACACGCGCCGCCACGCATCTCCGAATGCATCCCGTAGGGCTTCGTAGGCGGAAGTCTGCGCAGGAGTCTGCGGACGCGGCGCAAGCACCTCCAGCTCGACGATCTGGTCGCCCGGCGTCTCGCCCGGCAGTCCCCGACCCCGTAGGCGCAGCTTGCGTCCCGCTTCGGAACCCGCGGGAATCTTGAGCCCCACGGACCCGCCGAGCGTCGGAACGCTGAGCGTCGCACCCAGCGCGGCTTCCCAAGGCGCAACGGCCAGTACGTGCACCACGTTGCGACCGTCGATTTCGAACTTCGGGTGCGCCGCGTACTCGACTTCGAGCAGCAGGTCGCCACGCTCGCCCTGCCCCGCAAGGCGGATCACCTGTCCGGGCCTGATGCCCTTGGGAACGCGCACCTCGAGCGTGCGATTGTGCACATTGATGCGGACAGTGCTGCCCTGGTAGACCGCTTCCAGCGGGACCGCAAGCTTGGCGCGGCTTTCGCCGCGGGCCGTCGTCGGCCGGGGGCCGTTGGAGCCGCCAGGACGACGCCCCTGTCCGAACAGACTCTCGAAGAAGTCGCTGAACCCACCGCCCGCACCGCCGCCCGCGAAGATCTCCTCGAACTCGCTGCTGCCGTAGCGCCCGCCGCCTCCGAACCCGCCCGGAGGCGGCTGGATATCCTCGCCCGGGCGATAGCCGCGCGAACGCAACTGGTCGTACGCGCCTCGCTTGGCGGGATCGCGCAAGGCCTCGTAGGCCTCGTTGATCGCCTTGAACCGATCCTCAGCGCCCGGTTCCTTGCTGACATCCGGGTGGTATTTGCGCGCGAGGCGCCGGTATGCCGTCTTGATCTCGGCTTCGCCCGCGCCCGGCTCCACGCCGAGGATCTGGTAGTAATCCTTGAACTGCATCGTGGCCCTTATCTCCGTAGAACTGGCGCAACACCCAATGAAAACGGCCTGCAGAACAAGCCTGCAGGCCGTAGTGTAGACGCCGGTTCAGCCTGCCGTCGCGCACGCATGCACGACGCGGCATGCACCGGTCACCGGCAGCTTACTGCCCGGTGCCCGGACCCGTGTCGCCCGCGCCAT
>CADCUA010000088.1 GCA_902805755.1 uncultured Lysobacter sp. | reverse complement strand
CCGATCGACGAGCGTGCTCTGCCGTTCGGCAAGACCGTGATGCTGTTCGACGGTGTGGAAGTGGGGGTGCTCAAGGGCTTCGGCGAGACCCGCAAACCCGGCCTGTCCGACCTGTTCGTCGCCACCATGAAGGGGACCTACGCATGAACACAATGATCCCGTCGGCCCCCGTGGGCCGCATCCGCATCCTGCTCGAACGCGAGTTCTGGGAACACAAGGGCGGTTTCTTCTGGGCACCGGTCGTGACCGCCGGCCTCGTGCTGCTCATCAGCGTCATGGCCGCCGTCTGGGCCTCGGTGAAACGCAGGGGTGATACCTGGGGAATCAAGCAGGGGGATCCCGCGGAGGTCCAGGAGGCGCTTGGCGCGGCGGGTGACATGGCAATGCTCAGCGGCGTGGGCATCACCTCGCTGGTGCTCGGCTTCGTCGTGTTCTTCTACGCGCTCGGCAGCCTTTATGACGACCGCAAGGACCGCAGCGTGCTGTTCTGGAAGTCAATGCCGGTGTCCGACACCGCCACTGTCGCTTCCAAGGCCGTGTGGGCCGCGCTGCTGGGGCCGCTCGCCGCGGTGTTGATCGGACTCGCGCTCGGCCTTGGTTTGTGGCTGCTGGGTCTGGCGACCACCAGCGTCAATGGCATCTCCGGCGCGAGCGGCATCCTGACCCACTCGCATCCGTTCCAGGTGATGGCGACGATCCTCGCGTTGCTGCCGGTGTATGCACTGTGGGCCCTGCCCACGATCGGCTGGCTGATGCTCTGCTCGGCAGCCGCGCCTTCCAAGCCGTTCCTGTGGGCGCTGATCATCCCGGTGATGGGCTGCGCGATCATCACCATGGTTTCCTCGATGCTGAACCTTGGCTTCGAAGTCAAATCGCTGTGGTACGTCGTTGCGATCCGGCCCCTGCTGAGCGTGTTCCCGATGACGTTCCTGGCCTCGGTCAACGAGCGCGTCGACCAGGTCCAGATCGACGGGCCCGGCGACATCCACCGGCTCTTCGACGCGGTGCAGAGCACGCAGTTGCTGGCTTCGGTTGACTTGTGGGTGGGCGCGGCCATCGGCCTGGTGATGATCGTCGCGGCTACTCGACTGCGCCGGTGGCGCGACGAGGGCTGATCGCTCGGGCATGAAAAAAAGGGAGGCTTCGGCCTCCTTTTTTTTGTTGGACACGTGTCGCAGCGCGCGCCGATGCCTGCCCTTAGGCCCTGCGGTGCCTCATGCAGCCGGTTCGGCACGGATTGCAGTGGTAGTGAACATGCATGGCTCGCTCATCGGTGCGCGCGCCGTGTTTGTTCTACAACGCAGCCTCATTGCGGACGCATGACTTGTCTGGACTCACTGGATTTTGCGGCTGCGCGGCTTGCCCGACTTGGGGCACACTTGGCCGGTGGAAACCGCCCGCCCACCTGATAACGAAGCTGGTCGCCTTCAGGCGCTGCGCGCACTCATTGGCGCGGATGGTGTTCAGGAAGAGTCGTTGCAGCGGTTCACCCGCATTGCGCGCAGTCTGGGTGGTACGCCGGTAGCGGCGGTGTCGCTCGTGGATTCGGACAACCAGCTTTTCCGCGGCTGCGCAGGCGAGTGGGTGCGCGAGACGCCGCGCAGCGTGTCGTTCTGTGCGCATGCGCTGCACGAATCCGACCACCTGTACATACCGGACGCACTGCTCGACGCGCGGTTCGCGGACAACCCGATCGTGACGGGCGAGCCGAAAATCCGTTTCTACGCGGGCTTTCCACTGGTTGTCGGCGACGGGCTCGCACTGGGCGCGTTGTGCCTGATCGACTTCCATCCACGCGTGCTGGCAGCGGACCAGTTGGCGCGCCTGCGTGACCTTGCCGACTGCCTGCAACGCGAACTGCAGCTGCAGATGCTGGAGCAACAGCGCTCAGGCGCGATCTGAACCCGGCCCTTAGGCGCCGAGCCAGCCACCCTTCTGCCGCTGGGTCAGCTGCTTGAGTTCGTAGGCGGCGCGCGCCGACGAGATGCGGCCCGCAATGAGGTCTGCGTATACGCGGTTGGCGTGTCGTCGACGGCGAACGGCGTCGCCTGCATCGAGGATGCGTTCGGCGGTGCTGACCAGCCAGGCCCAGGCCCGGTTGTTGTTCTGCGGGCCTTGGTTCGAATACGCGTCGATCGCCTGCTGCGCGGCCTCCAGGTTGCGCTCGATGCGTGCAAGCAGGCTCTGCATCAGATCGCTCTGGCCCAGCCGCCCGGCGCGCGCCTGCGCGATGGCTGTGCCCAGCGTCTCCAGTTCCAGCACGCCCAGTTCCGTCGAGGCGGCCAGCGCCTGGGCCGCCGCGAGCGCCGCATCGCCGTCGGTGCCGGCAAGGACCACGGACTGCGCCGCATGCGCGTCCCAGGCCTGCCAGCGGTAGATGAAATCCAGACCCGTGCCCTTGATGTTCTGGATGCCCATTGCCCGGATACGTAAGCCCGGAGGCGCATCGCGCAGGATGCGGCGCACCAGCACGTTGCCCGGGGTGTAGTAGTCCTGCACGGGCACGATGCGCGCGGAAAACAGGGTCCACAGCAGGTCGTTGATGCGCGTCGCATCGCCGCCGGCCGTGGACACCGCGTCGAGCAGTTCCTTTACCCGGTCCGCGTCCTCGCAGTCGCGTTCCCATTGCGCACGCAGCGCGAGCGCGTGCTCCGACGCTTCCGTCGACAGCCGTGCGAGCACGGCATCGGCGTCGCCGTCCGCGGCATCGAGGCCGATCCCGCGTGCCGCTACGTGCAGGCGCGCCTCGGCCTCGCGCACATCGAGCGGCACCCGCCAGCGCTGCAGCACGGCGTCGAGCATCGCCTTGCGCGTCGTGGCCTCCTGCGCGGCGCCGGTCAGGTCCAGCGATGCGACGAACGCGTCGAACGCTTCGCGGATGAACTGCTGCAGGCCGTCCAGGTTGCCGCCGATCAGGTAGTGCCGGTCCGCGCCGATGTCGTTGACGAGGATCGCGGCGAACACCTGCGACCGTGCCACGCGGTCAGCGCGGTTGTTGACGACGGTGACGGTCCAGACATCGGGGTCGACATCGAGACGGTGCTTGCCCATGCCGGTGCGCGCCCAGTTGCTGAGGCATCCGTGGCGTTCGTTCGCGGACATCCCGTTGATGAACTCGATACGCCGGCCCTCGAACGTCGCTTCCGGGTAGACCTTGAGCACGCCCAGGTCGGGCACGACGCGGTCGGCCATTTCCTTGAGCGCGAAATCGCGCCGCAGGCCCATGCCTTCGAACATGCGCGCGACCAGCGCGACGTTCGCGGGATGCTCCTGGTACGGGAATCGCGCAAGGATGTCCGGCGTGAGCAGCCCGACGTCGAGCCAGTCGGTCGCGTACAGGCGCGCACCGACCGCATCGGCGCGATCGGCGAGGTAGGGCAGCATGTTCTCCTCGCTGGTGTAGAGCTCTCCGCCTTTCGGGATGAACTGTGAGATCACCAGCGGCAGGTCCACGCCGGCGGGCCCCTGGATGTCCTCGTGGTCGGGAAAGCAGTTCGTGATCGTCGAGACGTCGTCGCGCATCCAGTCGTGCTGGAGCACCCGCACGTAGCTCGGGTTAAGCCCCATGCACTCCCACAGCATCACGTCGGTGTCGAGCGCGGCGGCCGTGCGCGTGAGTCGCGCCTGCTCCCAGATCGTCGCCTTGTCGTAGGGGCGGAACAGGAACATCTCGCTGAGCGGACGATTCGGATGCCCGAACAGGAACATCGCCTCGCAGCCGGTGGTCTTGCTCAGCACGCGCAGACCGAGCGCGTTCAGCACTCCGGCCTTGAGGCGCTCGGTGCCGGATTTGCCACGCGTGCCCCAGCCGCCCATTACCAGCGGCAGCCGTGCGCGCGCAGTGCGGAATCGGTGGTTGAGCCACATGTGCTGGCCGAAGAACCACGCGCCGATCGCGCCAACGAACACCAGCAGGTGCGCGAGGCTGTTCTGGTAGATCGAGTAGAAGTAATCGCGCACGTCCTGCAGCGGCAGAGGCAGCGTCGCGAGCGCGGCCTGGAAGAACCGTCGCACGCGCGGATCGTCCGGATAGCGGGCGCCGTCGTGGCCCGCGTGCGGCTCCAGAGTGCAGTGGATCCCGCACTCGCGCAGCGCATCGACGAACGCGTGTGCCGGGAACGCGCTGTCGGGCGTCCAGTTGCGCAGTGCGGCGATCTCGGGAAAGCGCACGCTCAGGCGCCACTTCGCACGCAGTCGGTCGGCAAGCCGGTCGGGCACTTAGATC
>CADCUA010000087.1 GCA_902805755.1 uncultured Lysobacter sp. | reverse complement strand
GGTGAAGCGCTCCATCCAGTACTGCTGCTTCTCGGCGTTCGGCTCGGCTTCGGCCAGCGCCTTCGCCACGCGCTGATAGGTCGCGTCGATGTCGCCATCGATCGCCGCGCCCGTCTTGGTCTTGAGCCGGTACTTCTTGTCCCAGATGTCCAGCGATGCGGGCTGCATCGGGATTTCGCGCGGGGAGAGGGTCTTGACCATTTCGAGGCGTACCGTGCTCATGCTGACGTCTGACTCCTTTCGCGCCACGACGGCATCCGCGGGCGGCTGGTTCGATTGACCGACCGGGGGTCGGGTATGGCATCACGACAGGCCCGGCAGTACCGGGCCCAGGCTTCAGATCGCTAGGCGCAGACAGGCCACGCAGCGCCCGCTTTTACCGCGGCGCAGCCGTGCCGGCAAGCACGTCGATTTATCTGAAAACCCCTGTTTCTTGGGCCTGTCGCCATCTTAGACACAAGATGTAGTGGCGCCGCGAAGACGCAACGCTAAGGGCGGACGGGGGGCAAGTCAACGGGTTTTTCACGCGGCTTTCGCATCCGGGCGGCAGGCCTTGCGGCTGTTGGCTTCCACCAAAGTCAAGCGGTTTGCGGTGGGCGCGCGGCGCGGCGACCGGCGGGCCGCGGCGGCCTGCGCCCTGTCACCTGTTGCGTGCAAGGGCGGACTTCATGGCGGGTTTAGCGTTGCGGCGCACACTGGCGCGGTCGCGGCAGCACGACGGCGCTTGAAAGCGCCGTTGGTCGTCGCGACATTCACCTCGACCTTTCGCCATCGAACGCGGACCGCGATGCGCCCCATGACCCCACCGACGAAAACCCTGCTCGCCCTGTCGCTCGCCGCCGCGTTCGGCGGATTCGCGGCGACCGCGATGCGCGATGCATTGCAGGCGCCGGCGCAGGCCGAGCCGAATGCCGGCGCGCTGGCGCCGACGGTGGCCGCGCTGCCGGCAATCGTCAGCGGCCAGCCATTGCCTTCGCTCGCACCGATGCTCGCGCGGGTGACGCCGGCCGTGGTCAGCGTGCACACGAAGCAGCGCGTGCGCGTCAGCCCGTTCGCCGATCCGTTCTTCCGCCGCATGTATCCGGAGCTGACGCAGGAGCGCATCGACGAATCGCTGGGCTCGGGCGTCATCGTCGATGCCGCGCAGGGCCTGGTGCTGACGAACCACCATGTGGTCGAGGGCGCGGACGAAGTGTCGGTCACGCTCACCGACGGGCGCACGCTGAAGGCCGCGTTCATCGGCTCGGACCCGGACACCGACATCGCGGTGATGAAGATCCCGGCGCAGAACCTCAGCGCGGTTGCACTCGCCGATTCGACGGCGCTGCGCGTGGGCGATTTCGTCGTCGCGGTCGGCAACCCGTTCGGCATCGGCCAGACGGTGACCAGCGGCATCGTCTCGGCGGTCGGCCGCAGCGGCCTGCGCGGGCTGGGCTTCCAGAACTTCATCCAGACCGATGCGTCGATCAACCCCGGCAACTCCGGTGGCGCGCTGGTCAACCTCGAAGGCCAGCTGATCGGCATCAACACCGCGAGCTTCAACCCGCGCGGCAGCATGGCCGGCAACATCGGGCTGGGCTTCGCGATTCCGTCCAACCTCGCGCGCAACATCGCCGAGCAGCTGGTCAAGAACAACGGTGTCGTGCGCCGCGGCACGCTCGGCCTGCAGGCGCAGAGCGTGGATGCGCGGCTCGCGCAGGCGCTGGGCCTGAAGGAGGCCCGCGGCGTCGCGGTCACGCGCGTGCTGCCGAACAGCGCAGCGGCCGCGGCCGGCGTGCGCGTGGGCGATGTCATCACCGCGGCGAACGGCCAGCGCGTCGACAGCTTCGATGCGCTGCGCAACCTGGAAGGCCTGCAGACGGTCGGTGCGCGGCTGACGCTGGACATCGTGCGCGAAGGCCGCACGCAGCAACTCGGCGCGACGCTGCGCGAGCATCCGCGCAACGTGGCCGGCGCGGACATCGATCCACGACTGGAAGGCGCGACGTTCGCCGAGGTGCCCGAGCGCCTGCGCCAGGCCGGCGCGAACGGCGTGCTGGTCGAATCGGTCGCGCGTGGCAGCCGCGCCGCCCGCAGCGGATTGCAGACAGGCGACCTCGTCATCGCCGCGAGCAGTGGTACGTTCGCGGACCTGTCGAGCTTCCGCGCGAACTTCACGCAAGCTCCTGCACAGTTGGTATTGCGCATCTTGCGTGGCAACCGGCAGGGCAACCTGCCGATGCAGTAGCCGGCTCCATCCACCCGTTCCAGGAGAATCACCATGAGCCCTACCCCGGCCGATCCGGTCATCACGAACCTTGGCGAATGCGGCACCCAATTGAAGCAGGCCGCACTCGATGCCGGCACTGCCGTGCGCAACGCGGCCAGTGCCGCGGGTGAGGAACTGCGTCTGGGCAAGGCGACGGTGAAGGCCGACCTGGCCGACAGCGCGCTGGCCGGCATTGCCGCGAGCGAGCGCGCCGGGCAGATGGCCGGTGAGCAGATCGAAGACCTGATGGAAAAGGGCCGCGAACTGGCCGACACCGCCGCCGTGCTCGTGCGCGAGCGTCCGCTTGCGGCGTTCGGCGTCGCGTTCGCAGCCGGCTGGTTGATTGCCAAGCTGCGCGGCGGCAAGTAAGTCCCAGTGAACGGGCCGGGGGAGGAAGCGCCGGGGGGCGCGACGCCGCCCCCGGGCCCGGCTGCGCCCGGCATTCTGGAATCGCTGCGGCAGGTGCATTCCGCCGGGCGCGCGAGCGCCGATGCGGCCGGCGAGGCCGCGAAAGCGTTCCGCACGCTCGTCTCGGCCGACATCGCGCTTGCACGCAGCGCGATGGGGCGCGCGGTCGCGTTCACCAGCATCGCGATCGTCTTCGGCGCATCGGCGTGGCTTTTGCTGATGACCACCGTGGTGATCACCCTGGTGCGGCATGTGGGCTGGCCGTGGTCGCTCTCACTGCTGTTGTGCGCCGTGCTCAGCCTTGCGGTCACCGCGTACGGTGCGTGGCGCGCGATGTACTACTTCGAACACACGCGCATGCGCGCCACGCGTCGCCAGCTGGCCCGACTGGGTTTTGGTGAACTCGCTGACTACACGCCCGATGCGGGCTCGCCGCAATCCACGCGCGACGCAACCGAGCGGCTGTCCGAACAGGGACCGCTCAAGGACAAGCAGGGCATTGACGTGACACCGCCATGAGCGAGTCTGAATCCAAGGCCGCGGGCGAAGCCGCGGATCCGACGCCGACGGTGAAGTTCAAGGGCTCGAAAGCGCCCGCGCACAACATCCACGACGTGATGAACTTCGAGCAGCTCATCCAGAAGGTGGAGCAGGCCGAGGATGCGCTGGAAGCGAACGAGCGCCGCATGGCGGCGAACTGGCGCCAGCTGAAGGTGTCGTGGCGCGCGGGCTGGACGCCGGGACGCATCATCGTTGCCGGGCTCGGCAGCGGTTACCTGGCCGGCTGGATGGATCCGGCGAAGCTGCTGTCCAAGGGCGGTGGCCTGGTGCAGATCTTCTCGATGCTGTCGGGGCTGATCGCCAGCAGCAGCGCGCAGGCCGCCGCCGGCCAGGCCGAGAAAGCCGCGAGCTCGGCGGAAGAAGCCGTCGATACCGTGGCCTCCGACGCGGGACTGCAACAGGCTGCACGCGCCGGCGCGGACAGCACTGGCAGGATGGAGCAATGACCGCCCCCACATCGTCCGACCCACTGCCCCAGCCCACGGCCGACACCGCGCTGATCCCGAATGCGCCGCCGACCGAGACGCGTCCGCGCTCGTCGATCGCCGCGGTCGTGATCGCGACGGTGGCCGTGGGCGCGGTGCTGTGGGCCGCGCAGGACCTGTTTTTGCCGGTGCTGCTCGCGGGCTTCTTCGCGCTGGTCGGCAATCCGATCATCCGGGCGCTGCAACGCCTGCTGGTGCCGCGTTTTCTCGGCGCGCTGCTGGTGCTGTTCGCGGGCATGGCCAGCACCTATGCCCTGGGCGAGCAGCTGGTGCAGCCGGCCGCCGAATGGGTGCGCGAGGTGCCGCGCGAACTGCGCTCGCTCGCGCCGAAGCTGCGCGAGGTCGCCAAGCCGGTGCAGGACGCGAGCAAGGCCGCGCAGAACATCGCGCGCGCGGCCGGCGGCGAGTCCTCGAGCCAGAACGTGCGCGTCGTACGCACCGAGTCCAGCGATCCGTACAAGATGCTCACCTCGACGCCGAAATACGTGGCGTCGGTGCTTGCGGTGATCCTGCTGACGTTCTT
>CADCUA010000086.1 GCA_902805755.1 uncultured Lysobacter sp. | reverse complement strand
GCGTCCGGCACCGTGCGCGTTGGTCGGGCTGCCACGGCCTAAAGGCGCAATGGCGGGCCTGGCAATGCTCGATCGGCAGGCGTGTTGCCGCGCGTTTCAGCGTGCGTGAGGTGATGCTTTCGGTTATCCGCAGGCTCGGGTCACGAATAGATCCCGACGGCAGTGCCGCCGGGACCGGGTTCATGGAACTGCTCGTCAACCGGGGAAAAGGTCGGGCGGCGCCTCCGCGTCAACCGTCGGCGCCACACCGACGTGCAGGTGCGCTAGATCACGGCGACGCCGGATCCCTGACTTCGCTCGGCGAGCCCGGCAGCGGCGTGTTGAGGTACGGGAAGCCGGTGCCGAATTCGGCCGCGCTGATGATCACGCCGTCGGTGTAAGGGAGTTGGCCGGACGGCGCCGCTTCCGGCGGCAGCAGCACACCCATCGCGACGCGCAGCTCGATGTCCACGACGTCGTCGCCGAGGCGACGCCCGTTCGGGAAGCCGGCCGTATCGCCTGCCAGCACGCCCAGCGAATCCTGTTCGGCCGGGCCGCGCGGCGCGATCGACGTATTCAGGCGCATCATTTCGGCGGGCCTGACGTTCTCTGGCTGGTTAAGCCCCGGCACGCCGGTGAGGAACGCGGCGATCAGGTCCGAACGCGGGAACTGCGTCGGTGCCTGCACGCCGGGAAACAGCGTCTGGATCAGCACCGGCAACGTCGGGTTGGTGACGTATTTCGCGAACGCGGCGTCATCGCGCGGGCGCGTCATGTTGAAGCGGTCCTTGTCGGGCAAGCCGATCACGATCTCGTTCACCAGCGGCGCGGACAGGCGCGACACCTGGCGGTAACCCTTCGCCGTCGGCAGGCTCGCCGTCGTCCATGCACCGATGATCGGGCCGGCGGACGAGGTCAGGCACGCGATCGGAACCTCGAGTGCGATCGTGGTGACGTTCTTGCCGGCGAGGTCGTTGCGTTCGGCGTCGCGCGGGCCGACCGGGTCGGTGTTGATCAGGTCGAAGATCTCGCCGACGTTGACCGCGAAGCCTTCCTTGCGCTGTCCGGCGAACACGCGCACGTCGCTTGCGCAGCCGTCGATCGCGGCGGTGAAGATATGGCTGTTCGCGTACGCCTCGTAATCCGGAATCGACTTGTTGCCGATGTTGTCGGACGGCTTGTAAAAGAAACGCGTGTTGAGGCTGGTGTTCTGTGCCAGCTTCAC
>CADCUA010000085.1 GCA_902805755.1 uncultured Lysobacter sp. | reverse complement strand
CCGATACCGACGGCTACAGCGCCGTGCAGGTCACAGTCGGCGTGCGTCGCGCGGCGCTCGTCAATAAGCCGGAAGCAGGTCACCTCGCGAAAGCGAAGGTCGAAGCTGGACGTGGCGTGTGGGAACTGCGCGTGGAAGCTGACCAGATCGGTGGCTTCGAAGTTGGCGGCGAGATCAAGGCCGACATTTTCGAAGCAGGCCAGATCGTAGACGTCCAGGGCGTGACGAAGGGCAAGGGCTTCCAGGGCACGATCAAGCGCTGGAACTTCAAGATGGGTGACGCCACCCACGGTAACTCGCTCTCGCACCGCGCACCGGGCTCCATCGGTCAGCGTCAGACGCCCGGCCGCGTGTTCCCGGGCAAGAAGATGTCCGGCCACATGGGCGACGTGCAGCAGACGACGCAGCGCTTGGAAGTGGTCAAGGTCGACGCCGAGCGTGGCCTGATCGCGATCAAGGGTGCAGTGCCGGGTGCTCCGGGCGGCGACGTGATCGTGCGTCCGTCGAGCAAGGTTTAAGGAGAGATGACGATGGAACTCGCCATCACCAATAGCACCAACACGCTGTCGGTCTCCGACGCGATTTTCGGCCGCGATTTCAGCGAGGACCTGGTTCACCAGGTTGTCGTCGCCTATCGCAATGCCGGTCGCGCGGGCACCAAGGCGCAGAAGACGCGTTCGGAAGTCAGCGGCACGACGAAGAAATCCAAGAAGCAGAAGGGCGGCGGCGCGCGTCACGGCGCGCTGACGGCTCCGATCTTCGTCGGCGGCGGCGTGACGTTCGCGGCCAAGCCTCGCAGCTTCGCGCAGAAGGTCAACCGCAAGATGTACCGCGCGGCGATGGCGTCGATTCTGTCCGAGCTGAACCGCCAGGGTCGCATCAAGGTTGTCGAGAGCTTTGAGCTCGACGGTCCGAAGACGAAGGGCCTGATTGAAAAGCTGAAGGGTCTCGAAGTCGGTCGCCGTCCGCTGGTTGTTACCGAAGACGCCACCGAGAACGTGTATCTCTCGGCGCGCAACCTGCCGTACGTCGAAGTGCGTGACGTCCAAGGCTTGGATCCGGTAGCCCTCGTGGGCGCGGATTCGGTCGTGATCACCACCGACGCGGTGAAGAAGATCGAGGAGTGGCTCGCATGAACGACGCCAAGCTCTACAACGTTATCCGTGCGCCGCGTGTGTCCGAGAAGACCGCGCGCCTGCAGGAAG
>CADCUA010000084.1 GCA_902805755.1 uncultured Lysobacter sp. | reverse complement strand
GGCATTCGGTACGACCCTTGTCGCCTGCGGAGGCGGCGGTGGTGCAGGCCCCGGCACGAGCGCCACGACCAGCTCGGCCAACCCGACCGCTCCGGCTGCAACCGCGCCTGTCGCCATCGCGACGACGACGGACGCCGCGCCGGCGCCTTCCACTTCGGGCGTGACGGGCACTATCGTAACCCAGCCGACCGCAACTGCGCCAACTCTCAGCAATACTGCCACGGTCACGACCTATAACGTGTTCGGCGTCGTTACCGACGTGCGTATCCAGAACACCGCCGGCGTGGCGCAGGCCAACGTGCCGGTCACCTTCGGCCAGGTATTTGCCATCGGCCACCTGATGCCGGCCGACTCGCTGGTCGGCCATTTCGACAATGGCGTCGCGATCCCGCTGCAGATCGACGTCAAGGCAACCCATCCGGACGGTTCGGTGCGCCACGCGGTGGTGTCGGGCATCGTCCCGAGCCTGGCCGTGGGCGAAAACCGCTCCCTGTCGCTGATGAAAACGGATGCGCCGCACGCAGCCGGCGTCGGGCCGCACGCCCTGCTGGAGAACGGCTTCAGCTCGTCCGTGCATGCCACCATTGGCGGTGTGCGTTATTACGCGTCGGCCGACGACCTGATCAAGACCGGCGCCCGCTACACGACCTGGCTGTCGGGCGCGGTCGCCAACGAATGGCACGTGTCGACCCCGTTGATGACGTCCGACGGCGTCGCCCACCCGCACCTGAGCGCGCGTTTTGCGATCCGCTGGTATGACGCCGTCAAGAAAGCACGCGTCGATGTCACCATCGAAAACGCCTGGGCCTACCAGGCCGACCCGCAAAACATTACATACGACGCCGAAGTGGTCGTGCGTGGCGCCGTCGTGTATTCGAAGCCGGCCCTGACCCACCTGCACCACAGCCGCTGGCGCAAGATGTTCTGGTGGGGTGGCGACGCTTCCCAGGTGCACGTCAAGCACAACACGGGTTACCTGATCGCCAGCCGCGCCCTGCCGAACTACGACCAGAGCGTCGTCGTTCCGGAAACCGCCCTGGCCAGCCTGAAATCGAAATGGACCGGCACCGCCATCGAACCGATGGGCGTCGGCCTGGCCATGAAGGCAATGCCGACCACCGGCGGCCGCCCGGACATCGGCCTGCTGCCGGGCTGGGCTGCCACCTACCTGCTGTCGATGGATGCACGCGCCAAGGAAGTCACGCTGGGT
>CADCUA010000083.1 GCA_902805755.1 uncultured Lysobacter sp. | reverse complement strand
TGACCGGCAGCACCGGCATGGACTCGACCTGCGTGCCGACCGGAGCGACGTCCTCGAACGGAACAGCGGCGTGATCGAGGGAACGCCGGAGCTGCGAGGCGGTCTCCTTCAGGGCTACCTCGAATTGCGCACCCGCCGGAATCAGGACCGAGATGGTGTTGACGAACGGGCCGACGGTGCGCTCGTACTCCTCGGGCCGGGTGCTGACCGTCGTTGCGAGCACCGCGCGGTCGGCGTTTCCGGCCTGCCGGGCAACGGCGATCCCGATCGCGGTGAGCAGCACCAGGAACACTGACGTTCCGTTGGCGGCGGCCAAAGCCGCCAGGCCGTCGAGGTTGTGCTCGACCTTGCGCCGCACCCACAGTGCTTCGAACGTGGGGTCGGGGCCGGGCTGCAGGTCAAAGGGCAGGCCGGTTGCGGGCGCATCGGCGAGCAGACTTGCCCAGTACGCCGCCGCGTCCTCGTGGCTGATGGCCGCCTCGGCTTCAGCAAAGCCGTCGAACTGACGGGGCGGCAAGGGCAATGCCGTGCCGGCGTCGATGAAGTGCTCGTATGCGGCCGACAAGTCCTGGCCGACGATGGCCACCGAAGTCGCGTCGTTTGTCGCGTGATGGGTGCACAGCACCAGCGCGTGCAGCTGCTCCTCAACGGTGTACAGCTCGGCGCGCATCACCGGACCCAACTCCAGGTCGAGCGGCTCGGTTAGCCGGTCGTCGATGACTTCGGCGAGTGAGCGCCGGATAGCCGACCCGGTCAGGTCGAACATCGCCAGGTCGAGCCTGGGCTCGGGCTCGACCAACTGCCAGAGCGTGTCGGATTGCATCTGGAAGCGGGTGCGCAGGGCGCCGTGCATGGACAGCACGTGCTGCAGCGCGTTGGTCAGCGCCGCGATGTCCAGCCGGCCGCGCAACTGGTAGGCGTGGCGTACCGAGTAACCGGTCCGTCCACCAGCCAGCTGCTCCATCAGCACCATCGCGCGCTGGGCCGAGGTCGCGGGCACCCGGCGGGCACGCGGCTCGGTGTTCCGGACGCGCTGCTCGGCGTACCGGGTGAGCGCCTGAAAAGGATCGGACATGGGTGGCGTTTCCTAACTCGACACTGCCGTGGTGGACAGTCGGTCCTCGATCAGGGCTGCGAGCTCTCCGACGGTCGGGTGGGTGAAGATGTCGGCGATCGACACCCGAACGGCGACGGCGCGCGAGAGCCGGCCGG
>CADCUA010000082.1 GCA_902805755.1 uncultured Lysobacter sp. | reverse complement strand
TTCTGCTCGAAGCGCACGCTGCCGCGATGCGCGCGGACGACGTGCACAGCACCGCACTTGCGCAGGCACGTCGCAGGATATGGCCGTCCTCAAGCCCGGATGCAGTCATGGCGACCGTCTCTGCGATGGGGGTTCGATGCTAGTGCGGGCCGTGCATCGGTTGCGTATCCAGGCGCGAGCAGGCGATCCAAACAGAAAGGGGACGGCCCTCAGGCCGTCCCCCGCAATACCGCAAGCGACGAGGATTGCTTACGGCATCAACACGGTATCCACGACGTGGATCACGCCGTTGCTCTGCATCACGTTCGCGGTGGTCACGCGCGCGGTGTTGCCCTTGGCATCGGTGACGGTCACGCCGCCGCTGCCGTCGGACTTCGCCGTCAGCGTGCCGCCGGCGACAGTCGTCAACGCGGCCGAGCCGTTGCCCGCGGTGATCTGCGAGGTCAGTGCAGCGGCATCGAGCTTGCCGGGAACCACGTGATACGTGAGTACTTTCGTCAGGTCGGCCTTCTTGTCCGGCTTGAGCAGGCCGTCGACGGCGCCTGCGGGCAGGGCATCGAACGCGGCGTTCGTCGGCGCGAACACGGTGAACGGGCCGGCGCCCTTGAGCGTTTCAACCAGGCCGGCCGCCTTCACCGCAGCGACGAGCGTGGTGTGGTCCTTCGAGTTCACGGCGTTGTCGATGATGTCCTTGTCGGCGAACATCGGCGCGCCGCCCACCATCGGGTTCTGCGTGGATGCGCCGGCCGTGGCGTCGGTCGTGGCGTCAGCAGGCGTGGCAGGCGCGCCGCTGTTCGCGGCCGGGTCGGCCGGGGTGTCGGTGGTGGCTGCCGGCGCCGGATCGACGCTGGCGGTCGCGTCGGTGCCGGCCTCGTTGCCGCCACAGGCGGACAGCGCGAGGGTGGCAGCAACGGCTAGGGCGAGCAGGGTGCGTTTCATCGTGGATCTCCGGAAGTCAGGGGAGGGTCGCTATCGACGCCTCACCCTTCCTTACGGGCTTCGGTGCGCCTCGGATGCAGTGCCTCACGCGCGGGCCGGGCCGGTGTCGCATGCTATGGACCGTCCCGACCACGGCGCCGCATGAGCATGCACTCCGAATACGACCCCGACGACAACTTCGCCCACAGCTTCAATCCCCTAGCCGACATCGACGAGGAGGCGGCGGCCGAGGCGCTGGTCTGGCAGTTGCTGCTGCTGATCAATCCCGGCGACGAGGATGCGGCGCTGGAGCAGTTCGCCGCCTGGCAGCAGGCGATGGCCGATGGCGGCGAGCAGGCCGAGGCGATCGACCTGCTGCGCGAGGCGATCGACTGGAAGTCCGGGTTCTATGTCGACGAGTCCGATGCGCGTGCGCTGGTCGAAAGCGTGGACGAGCTCGCCGGGCGCTGGAACCTGCGCATCGAGTGGGGCGTGGAGGATCCGACCGACGCGGCATTCCTGGACGAGGCCGACGTGGGCTCGCTGATCGACATCGCCTACGACCGCCTGCGCGAGCACCACTACACGCTGTGGACCTGGGAGGTCGGCACCGGCATGCATGCGGGCTGGATCACGCGCAGCCGCGATGACGAAGCGCTGCGCATGGTGGCGACCGCGCTCGGCATCCATGTGCGCACCGGGGCGGGCTGAGCTGCGTGATGGGGTGGGGCGATTCGCCAGCAGGTGCGATTCACCAGTCCATCGGCACTGCTGGAAATCGTCCGGGACACCGGGCCATTGACGCATGCAGCACACCTGCGTTGGCATGGTGCAGCCGTCGTTGCAGGAGCCTTGATGCCATCCCCTTCATCCAGTTGCATGCCAGGCCGCGTGGCGGATCGGCGCGCACCATTACAGGCGCGCGCGTCCACGCAGTACGTGCGCGGCCATGCATCCATGCGGCGGTGCAGGTTGCGCGGTGCTGGCATCTGCAGCGTTGCAGTGCATGACGGACGGATCCCAGGGGTCGCGCGATGAGCCTCGCGGCGATGACCGCAACGCCGGTGATGGCGGCGCTGATGGGCGGGCTGGTCGCCGCGGCGGCGACGGCCGTGGGCGCGTTGCCGGTGTATTTCATGCGCCAGGTGCCTGCGCGTGCACTCGATGCGCTGCTCGGCTTCGGCGCCGGCGTGATGCTTGCGGCGAGTGCGTTCTCGCTCGTGCTGCCCGGTATCGAGGCAGCGACCGCGCAGGGCGCGGGGCCGTGGGCGGCGGGCGGGCTGGTCGGCGTCGCGATCCTGCTCGGCGCGGGGCTGGTGATGCTGATCGAGAACACGCTGCCGCACGAGCACTTCATCAAGGGCACCGAAGGCCGGCACGCGCACCGGCTCAAGCGCACCTGGCTGTTCGTCTTTGCGATCTGCCTGCACAACCTGCCCGAAGGCCTCGCGATCGGCGTTGCATTCGCGAACGATCTGGAAGGCGGCGCCGCGCTCGCGACCGGCATCGCGGTGCAGGACCTGCCCGAAGGGCTGGTCGTTGCGGTCGCCTTGCTGGCCGCCGGATACGGGCGCGGCCGCGCGGTGATGGTGGGCGTGGTGTCGGGCCTGATCGAGCCGGTCGGCGCGGTCCTGGGAGCGAGCGTGGTGACCGCGTCGCCGCTGCTGCTGCCGTTCGGTCTCGGCTTCGCGGCCGGCGCGATGCTGTTCGTGGTCAGCCACGAGATCATTCCCGAATCCCATCGCCAGGGCCACGAGCACTACGCCACCGGCGGCCTGATGATCGGCTTCGTCGTAATGATGATGCTCGACACCGCGCTGGGCTGATGCACGACGCCGGCGCGTTGCATTCCCGTTTCAAGGAGATCGAATGAAGACCGTCCTCATCACGGGCGCCAACCGCGGCATCGGCCTTGCCCTCACTCAGCGGTATGCCGCGCGCGGCGACCGTGTCATCGCGGTGTGCCGCCAATCCAGCGAGGCGCTCGAGCAGACCGGCGCGCAGGTCGAGTCGGGCGTGGATGTCATTGACGACGCCGCGCTCGCCGCACTCGCGCAGCGCCTGGCAGGCACGCCACTGGACACGCTCGTGCTCAATGCCGGCATCCTCGCGCGCGAAGCGCTGGGGCGGATCGACGATGCGGGCTTCGACAGCATGCGCCGCCAGTTCGAGGTCAATGCACTCGGTCCGCTGCGCGTCGTGCAGGCACTGCTCGATCGCATCAACGATGGCGCGCGCATCGGCATCATCACCAGCCGCATGGGATCGATCGCCGACAACAGCTCCGGCGGGCGCTACGGCTACCGCGCTTCGAAGGCCGCAGTGAACGCGATCGGCCGATCGCTCGCGGTCGACCTGCGACCGCGCGGCATTGCGGTGTTCCTGCTGCATCCGGGTTACGTGGCCACCGACATGGTCGGCGGCACCGGCGACGTCACGCCCGAACACGCGGCCGGCCAGCTCATCGAACGACTCGACACGCTCACGCTCGAAGACAGCGGCACGTTCTGGCACGCGAACGGCAGCCCGCTGCCCTGGTAACAGGTCTAACGAGCCGGAGGCGCGGGCAGGCGGCTGTCCGTGGACGACGCCATCGAATCGAGTGCGGTCGATGCGCCTGCAGGCAACCCGCTGTAGCTGTCGACCGGCGCCCGCTCGCCCGGGTGCAGCACGTCGGGCCCGTGCGACGCCTCATCGGCGATGACCACGCGCGTTCCCCGTTCGGTCATCTCGAACAGCTGGCGTGCAAAGTCCGCCGGCAGGCGGATGCAGCCGTGCGACGCCGGATGCCCGGGTATACGCCCGGCATGCAGCGCGACGCCATCCCAGGTGAGGCGCTGCATGAACGGCATCGGCGCGTTGTCGTACAGGTTCGACCGGTGCATCGGCCGCTTTTCGAGGATCTCGTACACCCCGGTCGGCGTCTCGTGCCCGGGCTTTCCGCTGCTGATCGTCGACACGCCGATGCGCACGCCGTTGCGATACACATGCAGCTGTTGCTCGGGAATGCTCACCAGAATCAGCAGCGGGCCGCTCGACTGCGACGCGGGCGTCCACTCGAATTGCCCCGGTGCGAGCACCTGCGCGAGTGCCACGCCGCTGCCGGCGACGGCAAGCATGAGCACGCACAGTGTGTGCATCACGGCGCGGAGAAGCATGCTGCGAAGCGGGCTTGTTCGAGTCATGGCACCACGCTAGCGCTGGGCGCATGAGGGGCGAATTGATCTGTCCTTACGGACACTGAACTCCCGGCGCGGATGTATTCAAACTTGTGTCCGGTCTGGCGCGGCGCCTGCTCGGGACGCAGCGCATCGCGTGCGCGCGCTGATCAATCCGGCGTTTGCAGTTGCGCGTACCAGTCCTGGTACGGCGTGTTCCGCACCATCCGACGGTTGTAGTCCGGTGCGCCATCCGACCACCACACCGGGCCGCGTTCGCCGAGCGCGATCTTCGCGGTGTTCACCGATGCGCGGGCAGTGCGCTCGGCCTCGCGGTCGCCCTGGCGCAGGGCTCGTCCCACTGTTGATCGCGCACGCATGAGTTCGCTTCGCAACTGCTGCTGGTGCGCGGCGTCGATCGATGGATCCGTGCAGCGCCACAGACGCCCGCGCACGACGAAATACCGGCCGTCCGGCGTGCGTGGATATGCGCACGCGGTCGCATCGGCAGAGGGGGCTGGTGGAGCATCATTTGTCGAACTGCGTCGGCGCATTCGAAAGACCGGTTGGCTGGCCTCAATCGTCGCGCCATGGCTGCGACGGCTCCGCAAACGGAGTGGTCGAGCCGCAATTCCGCTTCGCTGTGTTGACGCGTGCTTCGTACACCATGCCGGCGAACGCGTGGCCAGGACGCGGCGGATGCACCGCGGTGGCTAACACATCCCAATTTCGCGCCTGTCTGGAGGCCGCATGTTCCTGAAAGAATTTTTCGGCGCGCACCGCAGTCCGAATCCGTGTGGCCAGTGCCAGGGCGACGACGACCACCTCGACTTCGAAGTGCGCATGGCGTTCCAGCCGATCGTCGATGCCGATGCGCGCGACATCTATGCGTACGAAGCGCTGGTGCGCGGTGCGAACGGTGAGGGCGCGGGCGTCGTGATCGGCGCGGTGAAGCCGAACCAGCTCTACCGCTTCGACCAGACCTGCCGCGTCAAGGCAATCCAGACCGCCGCGCGCCTGGGCATGGACCGGCGCCTGTCGATCAACTTCATCCCGAACGCGGTGTACCAGCCGGCGCTGTGCATCCGCATGACGCTGCAGGCCGCCGACATCTGCGGCTTCGATCCAGGCGCACTGATTTTCGAAGTGACCGAAACCGAGCGTGTGCGCGATACCGCGCATGTGGTTTCGATCATCCGCGATTACCAGCAGCGCGGGTTTCTGACCGCGATCGATGACTTCGGCGCCGGGTACGCGGGTCTGAACCTGCTCGCGGATTTCCAGCCGGATATGGTCAAGCTCGACATGGGGCTGATCCGCGGCATCGATGCCGACAAGGCGCGCCGGGCGATCACGACCGGCATCGTCGCAACCTGCAAGGCGCTGGGCTGCAAGGTGCTCGCTGAAGGCGTGGAAACCGTCGAGGAATACCGCGTGCTTCGCGGGCTCGGGATTTCCCTGTTCCAGGGCTATCTGTTTGCACGGCCGGAACTTGAAGCATTGCCCCGCATCGATGCGGCACTGTGGGACCGCCTCGAAGGTTGATGCACGGCCGTCGCTTTAGACGTGCTCGCGCTGCATACCGAAGGTGGCTTGAGCCGCATACGCACGGCTCCGCACGGCAATCACGCAGCCGCCATTGCCGCTGATGCGCCACGCCAATGCAGCGCGGTCGATAAAAAGCGGCCATAAAAAAGCACGGGCGCAAGGCCCGTGCTCTGTATTCAACCGGCAATGGTGCGCGAGTGGTCAGCGCCCGCCGTTGTTACCACCATTATTGCCGCCACGGTTACCGCTGCTTGCCTGGCCGCCCTTGCGACCGGCTTCGCGTGCTTCTTCGGAAGTGAACTCGTGCGCGTTGCCGCTTTCATGCGCCGCGCGTCCGCCCTTGGAGGCGATCTCGCGCTGCTGCTCCGGGTCCATCGAGGCGAAGCCGCGCCCGCTGTTCTGGTTGTTGCCGCCCTGGTTGTTACCGCCGCGATTGTTACCACCCTGGTTCTGACCGGCCATCGTGATTCTCCTCATGCGATTTAGGTGTTGGAACAGGCCTGTGTCGGCCCGTCACCAACTTGCGCGCTGTCGCGTTAGTTCACGGAGCACGGAATGTCGAATGGACTTAACGGCATTCATGGGTTCAGCGATGAAGCTCGAACGTGGCGCCACCGGTGGTGCACACCGGTGACGCCGACACAGCGCCATGGATCAGCGGCGGGTCGAATCGGTGTGATTGACCGTGTCGTGACGCTTCTTCGGCATCAGTCCGAGCAGGCCCAGCAGGCCGAGCAGGCCCCAGTCGAAGCCGTCATCATCGCGGTTATCGGTCGTGTCGGCAGTCGTGGTGGTGTCGCCGGCCGTGGTCTGCGCCATGACCGGCGCAACGGCGGTCGCAACCGCCATCGAGGCGACCAGAGCGGCGCCAAGCAGTTTCTTGTTGGTGTTCATGATGTGCTCCTCTGAAGGGGGGTGCGATCCGCAGACCGCGCTCGCAACCTAAGCTGACCCAGTTCAGCGGGGCGTGACAATAAGCTCGACCGATGGCAAGGGCACGGTCCGTTGCATGTCATTGCGGAGGCATGGCTCAAGGCGCTTGCGCAAGCGCGCACTGCCGCATGATGCGAGCACCACTTGCCTGGGCTTGTCTACGCAGTCGCATGCGGACAGGGAGCCCGCAGCGCATGAGGCGTCTTGTTCAGTGCGTCCTTGTTCCGCGACGGTACACCGTCGCGGTGGGGATGCCGGTAAGCCGCAAGGCAGCTCTACAAGAGCTGTTCGAAAAGCTGCGCCCGGGCAGGATCAGCCGGAAGCCGAAAGCGGCAATGCGTCCACAGTCTCGGCAACGTCGACCTTCACCAGCAGGCTCTGCAGCGCGCCGATGTCGACCGGCTTGCTGAGATGGTGGTCGAAGCCGGCATCGCGGCTGCGTTCGCGGTCCTGCGACTGGCTCCAGCCGGTCAAGGCAATCAGCGTGGTGCCTGCACGGTCGGGGTCGTGGCGCAGGCGGCGGGCGACTTCATACCCGTCCATGTCCGGCATACCGATGTCGAGCAGCACCACGTCCGGTACAAACCCGCGCGCAGCATCCAGCGCGGCCTGGCCGGAGAACACGACTTCCTTCTCGATGCCGAGCAGGTCGAGCACCATGCCCATCGATTCGGCGGAGTCGACATTGTCATCGACCACCAGCACGCGCAGCGCACGCACCGGCGCCGCCGCGGGCTTCGGTGATGCGTCTATCGTGTGCACGCCGGCGCTCGCAACGGCCAGCGGCAGGCGGACTTCGAACTGCGAGCCATGCCCGCGTCCGGCACTGGTGGCCGTGACCGCACCGCCGTGCATCTCGACGATGCTGCGCACCAGCGTCAGGCCGATGCCGAGCCCGTCCTGGGCGCGGTGCGCGTCGCGCCGGCCCTGGGTAAACAGCTCGAACACGTGCGGCAGCATCTCCGGCTCGATGCCGATGCCGCTGTCGCGCACGTACACGGTCGCGTGGCCATCCGCGCAGCGCATGCCGAGCACGATGCGACCGCCCGGCGGCGTGTATTTCGCCGCGTTGTTGAGCAGGTTGCCGAAGACCTGCGCCAGTCGCACCGCATCGGCGTCCACCGTGAGCGGCAGGTCCGGAAGCTCGAGCACCAGCTCGTGGGCGCCTGCCTCGATCAACGGATGGCTCAGGTCGACCGCATTGGCAAGCACCGGCGCCAGTTCGATGCGTTCGCGCCGCAGCGCGATGGTGCCACGCGAGATGCGCGAGACGTCGATCAGGTCGTCCACCAGTCGCACCATGTGGTCGACCTGGCGCCTCATCATCTGCCGCAGCTGCCGACGCTCGGGCTGCGGAATTTCCCGGTCCTGACTGAGCAGGTGCAGCGCATTGCGGATCGGCGCCAGCGGGTTGCGCAGCTCGTGGCCGAGCATCGCGAGGAACTGGTCCTTGCGCCGCGCGACTTCCGCCAGCGCATCGCGCGCCTGGTTGAGGTCGGACAGATGGCTGCTGATCTGGTACTGGCGTTCGCGCGCACGCAGCGCGGTGCGCACGTTACTGGTCAGCGCCGCCAGCCGCAGCGGCCGCTCCAGCAGCATCACGTTGCCCAGCTGCGCCATCGCGTCGCTGACGATGCGCGAATCGCTGCCTTCCTGGGTGAGGATCAGGATAGGCAGGTCCGACCAGCGCGGCTGGTGCTCGACCGCGCGCACCAGCACCTTGTGGGCACCGAACGGCAGGACCTCTTCCGACACGAACACCGCGCCCGCGCCACGCACGAGCTCGCTTTCAAGCGTCTCGGCATTGCGGCAGATGAATGTTTCGATGTTCTCGCGCGCCAATACCTGCGAAGTCAGCTCCGCATCCCGCAACGTGGGAAGCAGCAGCAGGACCCGGTTGGGTGCAACGCCGTCGGTAAAAAACGGTTTCACTTGGGTGGCGCGTCGCTCGGGTTTTCGTTTCGGTCGTACGGCACGCCGGTGAGCACGCCGCGGAATTGCCGTAGAGGTTCGCCGATGACCACGCCGTCCGGTGTGATGGCGAGCGGGCGGATCGTGCGCTCGTGCCCGCCGGTGCGCTTCTTGAGCACCGAGATCGCCTGACGCACCTCCCCTTCAGACTCGAAATAACGCAGCAGCACGACCGAGTCGGCCAGGTAGCTGACGTCGATCACGTTGCTCATCTGGCCGATCAGGCCCTGCTGCGCGCTGATCAGGATCGTCACGACGCCGCGGTGCGACAGGTAGCTCAGCAGCTCATGCAGCTGGACCAGCATGAAGCGGTCTTCCGGCATCGCATTCAGATAACCGGTCAGGCTGTCGATCACCACCGTGCGCACGTCGTTGTGCTCGACCACGTTACGGATGCGGTGCGCGAACTCGCCCGGGGACAGTTCGGCCGGGTCGACCGCTTCGGCGTGGATGGCCCCGTCCTTGATGTGGCGCTCGAGATCGAAGCCGATGCCGGCCGAGCGCGTGACGAGCGCGCGCACTGTCTCATCGAAGGTGAAGATTGCGGTGCGTTCACCGCGTTTGGCGGCCGCGACCGCGATGGACGTCGCCAGCGACGACTTGCCGGTGCCGGCCGCGCCGATAAACAGCGTGCTGGTGCCCCGGTGCAGGCCGCCGCCGAACAGCGAATCGAGCTCGGTCGAGCCGGTACTGACGACCTCGTCCACCACGTCGCGACGATGCTCGGCCGCAATCAGGCGCGGATACACCTGCAGGCCGCCGGTCTCGATCTGGTAATCATGGTAGCCGCCTGCGAAGCGACGGCCCCGGAACTTGGTGATGCGCAAGCGGCGACGGTCGCCGCCGTACTCGGGGTTGAGCTGGGTCAACGAAACCGTGCCGTGCACGATCGTATGCACATGCAGGCCGTGCTCGGCCGAGGCGCAATCGTCCAGCAGCAACACCGTGCACTTCTGGCCTACGAAATACTGCTTCAGCGCGAGGACCTGGCGGCGGTAGCGCAGCGGCGAGCCGGCGAGCAGGCGAAGCTCGGCCAGCGAGTCGAACACCATGCGCTTGGGGCGCAGCGCCCGCACCTGTTCGATGATGCGCTTGGTCGTGTCGCCCAGTTCCACCTCGGACGGGTGGAACATCGTGTAATGCGAATCCGGGTCCAGGCTGTCATGCGGCGGCGTCAGCTCGTGGATGTTCATGCCGTCCAGCGACCAGCCGTGCGAGGCCGCGACTTCCTGCAGCTCATGCTCGGTTTCCGACAGCGTCACGTACAGCACGGTCTCGCCCTGGCGCAGCCCTTCCATCAGGAACTGCATCGCAAGCGTGGTCTTGCCCGAGCCGGGCACGCCTTCGATCAGGTACAGGCGCTCGGGGGTGAAGCCCCCGTTGAGCACGACGTCGAGGCCGGCGACGCCGGTTGCAAGCGGCGCGGCGCCGCCCTTAGGGGTCTGTGAAATACTGATGGCGATGTTCCTGTCTGGTCCGCGCCCCGGTGGCCCGCGCGGATCTTGTCGTCGACGTGCAACCGTTGGGTGCAGGCCACGGGCGCAAGGCGAGAGTGTGCCGCGTTTGAAAACCGCCGGCCAGTCACATCATTAAACAGTTAATTCCCATGAAGATTCCGTATCAGTCCGGCGCGTCGTCGCGTCGCTTGCCGTACCAGAGCTCCAGCCCCTGCCGCGACCGCAGCAGGCCGCGGCCGCGCCGGGCGAGCTGAAACACCAGCCGCAGATGGTCCAGCGCCGAGAACGTGTGCAGCTTGCGCGCTGAACTCCACACCGGCTCGCGCAGGATCACGAAGCGCCCCTGTCGCGCCAGCGCCCGGCTCAACGCGATGTCCTCGCCCGCGAAATAGCGCTCGTCGAAACCGCCCGCCGCCTCGAACGCCTCGCGCCGGCAGAAAATGAAGCAGCCCGGCGCGAGCCGGGCAATGC
>CADCUA010000081.1 GCA_902805755.1 uncultured Lysobacter sp. | reverse complement strand
CCGGGTCATCCGCGGCTGGGATGAAGGCGTTGCCGGCATGCGCGTTGGCGGCCAGCGCATGCTGATGATTCCGCCCGAGTACGGCTACGGCCGAAAAGGCGCGGGAGGCGCGATTCCGCCGAATGCCTCGCTGGTGTTCGAAGTCGAACTGCTGGACGTGAAGCCGCTGCCCTGACGATCAGGTCCCGGACGCGGCGGGCGCGATGTCCACCATCGGCTGCAGCTGCGGGTCGAGCGCAATGCGTTCGTCGAACACGAAGCAGCGCCCCTCGTATCCGAATCCGCCTACCTGCTCGAAATAGCCCAGGATGCCGCCGTCGAGCTGCAGCAGGTTGTCCATGCCATCGGCGCGCAGGTAGAGCGCGGCTTTCTCGCAACGCACGCCGCCGGTGCAGAAGCTGACGACCGTCGCGTCGGCAAGCGCGTCCCTGTGCGGCGCGAGTGCTTCCGGCAGTTCGGTGAAGTTGTCGATCGGAAGCGTCAGCGCGTTTTCGAACGTGCCGTAGCCGTATTCCTCGCGATTGCGGGTATCCAGCAGCACGAGGCGGCGGCCTGCATCATCACGACCCTGTTCAATCCACCTGGCGAGCGTCGGGGGATCAACAGCCGGAGCGCGCGCTTCCAGTGGCGAGGCATTCTCGCGCCGGAAGCTGATGATCTCCGGCTTGACCTTCACCTTGAGACGCGCGAACGGCTGCGCGTGGCTGCGGCTGAGCTTGACGATGATGTGCGCGAACCGGCCGTCGTTGCGCACGCCGCTGAGGAACGCTTGCAGCGAATCTTCAGCGCCGGCAAGGAACAGGTTCAGCCCTTCAGGCGAGACCAGCACCGTGCCCAGCAATCCGGACTCCTGTGCACGCGAATGCAGCGTGGCGGCCAGGGCATCCGGGTCATCGATGCGGGCGAAATGGTAGGCGGCAGCGTTGAGGATCATGCGGCGATTTTACCGGCACGCCGCCGCTGCCCGCCCTGCCCGTGGCCCGGGCGTTCAGCGTCAACCGCCGCCCGGTGCCGGCAGCCCGAGGTACGGTGCGATCAACCAGTACGCGGCAAAAAGCACCAGCGCCCAGATCGCCAGCTTCATCACCGTGCCCACTGCCTTGAACGCCAGCCAGATGCCGATGATCACGACGATCAGAAGTCCCACGCTCATACATTCACTCCTATCCACGGGCGCCGCGCAGATGGCGGCAGGATGCCCTGCCGCACGATAACGCCGAA
>CADCUA010000080.1 GCA_902805755.1 uncultured Lysobacter sp. | reverse complement strand
CTGCGGCTGGGCACGCAACTGGCTGCACAGGCGGAAACGCGCAGCCTCGATCTCGGTGACGTTGGCGCGATCCTGCGGCTGATCCTGACGGTCACGGTCGCGGTGGAACTGGTGGTCGGCGTCGGCCTGATGCTGCGGCTGCATTACAGCTACGGCGAAGCGTGGCCGCGCGCAGCCTGGGACGGGCTGTTCCATGCGGTCTCGGCGTTCAATAATGCCGGCTTCTCGACCTACTCAAGCAGCCTGATCGGGTTCCAGACCGACGTGTTGGTGCTGGGCCCGGTGATGCTCGCGATCGCGCTCGGCGGCATCGGGTTTCCGGTGCTGCACGAGCTGCGGCGTGAGCCCGGCAACTGGCCACGATGGTCGGTGCACACCAAGATCACCCTGCTCGGCACCGCATTGCTGCTGGTGGGCGGCGCGCTGGCGATCGGCGCGTACGAATGGAACAACCCGGCCACGTTCGGTGCGATGTCCAGCGACGGCCGCGTGCTCAATGCGGTATTCCATTCGGTCGGCGCGCGTACCGCGGGCTTCAACGCCGTCGACATGGCGGCGCTGCGCCCGGAAACGCTCGCGGTGCACTACGTGCTGATGTTCATCGGCGGCGGCAGCGCGGGCACGGCAGGCGGCATCAAGGTGACGACGTTCTTCCTGCTCGGCTTCGTGGTCTGGGCGGAAGTGCGCGGCGCGCGCGAAACCAGCGCGTTCCGGCGCACGATCCCGCATGCGGCGCAGCGCCAGGCGCTGACCGTGGTGCTGCTCGGCGTCGGCGTCATCGCGATCGCGACGCTGGCATTGATGACGCTCACCGATCACCCGCTCGTGGTCGTGCTGTTCGAGGCGATTTCGGCATTCGCGACGGTCGGCCTGTCCACCGGCATCACCGCCGGGCTGCCGCCGGCCGGCCATGGCATCCTGATCGTGCTGATGTTCATCGGCCGCGTCGGCACCGTGACCGTCGCGACCGCGCTCGCGCTGCGCGCGCGCAACGTCCCTTACCGATATCCAGAGGAGCGCCCCATCGTTGGCTAGCCGGACTTCCGACAACTGCGACGGCGTGGTGGTGATCGGGCTGGGCCGCTTCGGCGGCACCGTCGCCGAATCGCTGACGCGACTTGGCCACGAGGTACTGGCGATCGACGAGAACACCGAACTCGTGCAGGCGTGGGCGGACAAGCTCACGCATGTGGTGCAGGCGGATGCGACGGACGCGGAGGTCC
>CADCUA010000079.1 GCA_902805755.1 uncultured Lysobacter sp. | reverse complement strand
TAGACAGCATTGCAGGAGACGCCACCCACCGATGTTCATACAAAAGTTAACACTCTTTCCCTACACGACGCTCTTCCGATCTCACCGGCGACGCCATCGCAGCCATGAGCGCGTTCGGTCGGCAGCGGACATCGGCGGATCAACATCAGCGGACTGATCAGCGGCGCCCGGACTCGCGAACCGCGGCGAGCGCACCGCGAAGACCCCGTGACTTGCCCTACGGCTTCGTAACGCTCAGCGGTTCAATGTCTTTCATGATGCGGTTGGCCATCACGGACAGGCGCCCAAGCGTCTGCCTGTCCAGTTCGTTCGACAGGATCACCACGGCAAGCTTCGATTCCGGCTGCAGGATGCAGAAACTCGCATAACCGGGAATCGCGCCGTCCTGCCAGATCACCCGGCGTTCGCCTTCGCGCTGCATCTGCCAGTTCAGGCCGATGGCAAAGCCTTCGTTGCTGTAGGTCGGCTTGTGCGAAAGCGCAACCACCGGATTGCTCTCGTTGAGCTGCCAACGGGCATAGACGAGCATGTCCCTGATGGTCGACTTGATCGCGCCCGCGCCCTGGGAGTTCGTCGACTCCTGCGGCTGGATCGTGCCGTCCTGCTCATGGCCGGGCGCAAGGCGGGCCGTCTGGGCCGGGGTCAGTTCGATCACCGTGTCGCGCATGCCCAGCGGCGCGGTGATGTGCTGACGCAGCAGGGTCTCGTAGTCCTTACCGTACGCGCGCTCGACCACATAGCCCGCAAGCTGGGCACCCGCGTTGGAATACCCGAAGTTCGCTCCGGGCGCAGCCTTCAGCTCGACACGCGCCAGCGCTTCGTAGAACTCGCTGCGGCTCGTGTTGGCGACAATCGTATTCAAGCGCACCGGATACGGGATGGGGCTGTCGAAGTCCGGATCCGCTTCCGGAGGATTCGGCAGGATGAAGGGCAGGCCGGACCTGTGGTTCAGCAGATGGAACAGGCGCACCGGTTGCTGCTCGAACTGAAGGTTGGTGTATCGGCCGTCCAGGTGCCTGGTGACCGGATCACTTGCGTCGAGCCTGCCGTCAAGTTCGGCCCTGGCCAACAACGCGCCTGTAAACGTCTTCGTGAGGGACGCGATGGGATACACGGTTGCATCGGTCGGCGCGCCCGGCTGCGCCTTGCTGATGCGCCCGTAATGGTAGGTCCGGTCCTGTCCGCGGTATGAGATACCAATGGAGAGCGCGGCGGTGCCGGGAT
>CADCUA010000078.1 GCA_902805755.1 uncultured Lysobacter sp. | reverse complement strand
CCGTATTCGATCGGCCGGTGCGCGGCCTTGAACGGTGCATACGGATGCGCCGGATCGTCCAGTTTGTTGTCCAAAAGCGCGGCGATCTGGGTGCCGTCGTTGCGGTGCAGCGTGAGCTGCGGCGGCGTGGTCGGGTTCGACCAGTTGTCCACGTACACGCTCGCGTTGTTCGCGAACGCCGCGTTGTGCACGCCATCGGGTTTGGACAGCCGCTCGACCGCACCGCCCGCGAGCGACACGCGGTAGATCTGCGTGTCCAGCGGTGAGTCCTTGCCGGCGGCGAAGTACACCTGGCCTGCAACCTCATCGACCGCGAGCACCGCGTCCACCGGCCAGTCGCCCGAGGTCAGCGGCGTCGCGCGACCGCGTTCGTCGATCACGTACAGGTGTTCGAAGCCGCTGCGCTCGCTCGTCCACAGCAGGCGCCCGTCTTTCAGAAAGCGCAGGTCGCTGTGCAGCGGCACCCAGGTCTTAGCGGTTTCGGTGACCAGCGTGCGCTGGCGGTTGCTGCCCAACTCGGCCTCGATGAGTTCGAGTTTTTTCTGGTCGCGCGACTGGCGCTGGAACGTCAGGCGCTGCGCATCGCGCCAGTCCACGCGTGCGAGATAGATGTCGGGGTTCTTGCCCAGGTCCACCCATTGCGGCTTGGCGCCGGCTGCAGGCGCGATCACGCCGAGCTGGATGCGCACGTTCGCATCGCCGGCGGCCGGATAGCGCTGCTCGATGACTTCGGTGCGGTCCGGATACACCTCGTAGCGCTTCTGCACCGGCACGTTCGATTCGTCGATACGCGTGAACGCGATCTGCGAATCATCCGGCGCCCACCAGTAACCGGTATGGCGGTCCATCTCCTCGTCGGCAACGAACTCGGCCACGCCGTTGCCGATCACCGCGTTGCCGTCGTGCGTGAGCTGCAGCGACTTGCCCGTCGCCAACTCGATGACCCACAGGTTGCGTGCGCGGATGAAACTGACGAAGCCGCCTTTCGGCGAGATCTTCGGGTCGGTCGCGAAGCCTTCGCCGTTCGTGAGCTTGCGCACCGCATCAGCGCCGGTCTTGCCGAGGTCGTACAGGTACAGCTCGCCGCCGAGCGGGAACAGCAGCGAGCGGCCGTCCGGGGCCCAGTGGTAATCGACGATGCCGCTGAGTGCGGCGATGCGCTGGCGCTCGCGGCGCGCTTTTTCCTCGTCGCTGAGCACTTCCGTGCCGGGCAGCACGACGTTGGAATCGACCAGCATCGAGCTCTTGCCGCTGGCGATATCGAACGCCCACAGATCCAGCCGGTTCTTGTCGCTGGCCTTGCCGCGCAGGAACGTCACGCGGCTGCCGTCGGGCGCGACCTTCGGCTTGAGCAGGCTCGGGCCGGACAACGGGGCGTCGCCGGCGAGCGCTTCCAGGGTGAGCGCGCGGGCGGGTGCGGCGGCAACGGCATCGGTCATGGGCAGTGCGCAGGCAATCAGCAGGGCGAGGGTGGAGGTCCAGCGTCGGGTCATGGGCGTGCAACGAGGCGGGCAGACGCCCGAGTGTAAGCGCGGCCGCGTGCACCGCTGCGCGTGCAACGTCGGCCGGACGCATCGTGCAAAAACGCTGCAGAGCTGAAACACCACACTTTGATGACGGGCCTGTGCCGAGGATGGCCAATCGCCTTATCAGGCAGGTGCGCGATGGGCAAGCTGAAGCTGGCGAGCGCTGCACTGATCTCCGCCACCGCGGCTGCGGCCGTCGTGGCGGTGCGCGGCGACGCGCGCTCGCGCCGCGACACACTCGAAGCCTGCCGGCAGCGCGTGCGCAACATCGAGCGCGTGTCCGGCATCGGCGAGTACGTATGGAACGTCGACAGCGGTGCGGTGTGGTGTTCCCGCAACGGCTATCGCCTGTTCGGCTGGCAGCCCGACAGCGGAGCGGACTACGGGCGCGTGCTGTCGGCGCTGCATCCTGAAGATGCTTCCGGCGCCGAGCGAACGCTGCGCCGGCTGCTGGCCGGCAGGCAGCCGCCGGAGATCGAGGTCCGCATCGTGCAGCCCGACGGCAGCGTGCGCCATGTGCTGACCACGGGCGAAGTCTGCGAGGAGGGCGGCCAGCGCATCGTCGTCGGCTATATGAAGGACGTGACCGAACTGGCGAAGGTGCGCCGGCGCCTGGTGCGGGCCGAAGCGCAGTACCGCTTCCTGTTCGAGCACAACCCGATCCCGATGTGGGTGTTCGACCGCAATACGCTCGCGTTCCTCGCGGTCAACGACGCGATGCTGGGGCACTACGGCTACACATGCGCGCAACTGGTCGGCCGCACCTTGCCGGACATCGTCGCCGAGGGCGAACGCGAAGCCGTGCCGGCGGCGATGGCGCGCAGCGGTCGCGACTGGCCGCAGGGCGAAGTCTGGACGCATTGCCACAGGGACGGCACGCATTTGCGCATGGCGCTGCATGTGCACGACATCGAGTTCGCCGGCCGCCCCGCGCGCCTGGTCGCCGCGCAGGACGTCACCGAGCGCGAGCGCAACGAGGCCCGCTTCCGGCTGATTGCGAGCGCCGCGAGCGATGCGGTGTACGACTTCGACCTGCGCAGCGGGCACGTGTGGTGGAGCGATTCGTTCTATGCGCGCTTCGGGCATGCACCGGGCAGCGTGGAGCTGTCGATGGAGGGCTGGGAAGCATTGCTGCACCCGGACGATGCCGGGCCGGTGCTGGACAGTCTCGAGGCCGCACTCGCATCCGATGCGTCGGAATGGACCGCTGACTACCGCCTGCGCTGCGCCGACGGGCGCTACGCGCTGGTCACCGAGCGCGGCCTGATGGCGCGCGATGACGGAGGCCGCCCGGTGCGCATGGTCGGCGGCCTGATCGACATGACCGAGACGCGGCAGCACGAGGCCGACCTGCGCCTGCTGCGGCGCGCGGTCGAGTCGGCCGAGAACGGCATCGTGGTCACCCGCGCCGGCGAGCGCGACCAGGCCGTGGTCTACGTCAACCCGGCGTTTGAAAAAATCACCGGTTACACCGCCGCGGAGATCCAGGGCCGCGACTGCCGCGTGCTGCAGCAGGACGACCGCGAGCAGCCCGGGCTGGACGCGATCCGGTATGCACTGCACGACGGTCACGATGTGCGCGCACTGCTGCGCAACTACCGCAAGGACGGCACGCTGTTCTGGAACCAGATGTACATCTCGCCGGTGCGCAACGACGCCGGCGCGCTGACGCACTTCGTCGGTGTGCTCAACGACGTCAGCGAGCACCACCATTACGAGGAGCGCCTCGCGCACCGCGCGACGCACGACGAGCTGACCGACCTGCCGAACCGCGTGCTGCTCGAGGACCGCCTGCACCAGGCGATCCGCCTGTCCGACCGCGAGAGCACGCGCACCACGGTGGTGTTCATCGACCTGGACGACTTCAAGCTGGTCAACGACAGCCTCGGCCACAGCGCCGGCGACACGCTGTTGTGCGAAGTCGCGCGCCGGCTGCGCGCGGTCGTGCGCGAGACCGACACCGTCTGCCGCTTCGGCGGCGATGAGTTCGTCGCCGTGCTTACTTCGCCCAGCCAGCAGGAACACCCGGCCGAGATCATCCAGCGCATCGTCGATGCGCTCGCGCCGCCGATGCCGCTGGGCGATACGCAACACACACTCACTGCGAGCATCGGTTACTGCGCCTACCCGCGCGACGGGCACGATCCGGAAACGCTGCTGCGACGTGCCGACCTGGCCATGTACGAGGCCAAGCAGCAGGGGCGCAACCGCGTGGTCGCGTACCGGCGCGAACTCGACACCGGCATCAACAAGCGCCTGAAGCTGCTGCACCAGCTGCGCGAAGCGCTGGAAAAAAGCCAGTTCGAACTCGTGTTCCAGCCGCAGGTCGCCGCCGACGGGACCGTGCGTGCGCTGGAGGCCCTGGTGCGCTGGAACCATCCCACGCGCGGCGAACTGCTGCCGGGCGAATTCATCGCCGCCTGCGAGGCGAGCGGCCTCATCGTCGAGCTCGGCCGTCGCGTGCTGCGCGGCGCGGTGCAGTACCACGCCCAGCTGGTGCAGGCCGGTCTTGCCGGCGTACGCATTGCGGTGAACGTCTCTGCGGCGCAGTTCAATGACGATCTCTACAGCGAGGTCGAAGCCGCGGTGCGCGGCCACCGGCTGCCGCCGGGCACGCTGGAGCTGGAGCTCACCGAGAGCGTGCTCATGGCGAGCCCGGCCTACGCGGTCGAGCTGATGGAGCGTCTGGCCGAGCTGGGCGTGGGGTTTTCCGTGGACGACTTCGGTACCGGCTATTCCAGCCTCGCGTATCTCAAGCGGTTTCCGATCGCGCGGCTCAAGATCGACCGCTCGTTCGTGCAGGACCTCGGCCACGACCCGAACGATTCGGCGATCTGCCAGTCCATCATCAGCCTCGCGCACGCGCTGGAGATCGGTGCGGTGGCCGAAGGCGTGGAAACCGAGGAGCAGTGCGCCTGGCTGCGCGAGCGCGGCTGCGATGAACTGCAGGGCTACCTGCTCGGCCGGCCGGCGCCGTTCGCGACACTGCTGCCGCAACTGCGCGCCTCGCCACATGCATAAGCGCCACGTTGCACGGGCATTGAAGACGGCGCAGGCAAATCGCCGGCACCCAACCTATGTCACATCGCGGCCGGCCTTGCCTGCGCTAGAGTCGGGCGACAGGGGCAGTGCATGAACCGTTCGAGCCGAACTCAAGATAGTGCGCACGTGCGCCGGCGAGCCGCCGGTGCCGGCGTTTGCGCATGCTCCATGCACTGGCCTGCGCGGCGCGGAGGCGCATGGAGCCGGTAACCGCGCTTGCGCTCGCGCTGGGCAGCGCACTCGCATCAGCGGCCGCAGCGGCAACGCTGGCCTACCGCCGGGGGCTGCGCCACGGCCGCGCCCATGAGCCGCTGTTCGCACGCGAACTGGTCGAGCTTGAAGCCCGCAACGAACGCCTTCAGCGCGCCGAGCGCGTCGCCGGGACCGGCCAGTACGACTGGAACGTCGAGACCGGCTCCCTGACCTGGACCGAGGCGTGCTACCGCCTGTACGGACTCGACCCGGCCAGTGGCGTCACGATCGAGCAGGCGTTCGCTGCGATCCATCCCGGCGACATCGAGCAGGCCCGGCAATCCACGGAGCGGCTGCTGGCCGGCCACGAGTCCGACTCGGGCGACCTCGAACTTCGCATCGTCCGGCCCGACGGCAGCGTGCGCCTCATGCTTGGCCGCGGCGAGCTGTACATCGACAACGGCGAGCGTCATGTCTTCGGCGTCATGAAGGACGTGACCGACCTGTACGAGGCGCGGCACCGCCTGATCGAAGCCGAATCGCAGTACCGCTTCCTGTTCGAGCACAACCCGATGCCGATGTGGGTGGCCGACCTCGAGCAGCTTACGTTCGTCGCGGTCAACGACGCGATGCTCGCCCATTACGGCTACGCGCGCGACGAACTGCTCGGCCAGAGCCTGATGACGATCGGCCCGCCCGAGGATGCCGTTGCCGCCATGCAGGCGGTGCGCGCGCAGGGCGCCGAGCACGTGCAGGGACGCGTGTGGACGCACCGCTGCAAGAACGGACGCCGCCTGCGCGTCGCGATCCTGTCGCATGACACCCAGTTCGACGGCCGGCCCGCGCGTCTGGTCGCGGCCCAGGACGTCACCGAGCGCGAGGCGCACGAGGAACGCTTCCGGCTGATCGCGCGCGCCACCAGTGACGCGGTGTACGACTACGACATCGACACCGGTCGGCTGTGGTGGAGCGATTCGTTCTTCGCGCTGTTCGGCCATGCCCGCGAGGACATTCCGGCCACGCTCAAGGGCTGGAAGCCGCTGGTGCATCCGGACGACCTGGTGCGCGTGATGGCCTCGCTGGACGAGGTGCTCGCGTCCGATGCCGTCGAATGGCGCGAGCAGTACCGCTTCCGCCGCGCCGACGGCCGCTATGCGCACGTCGCGGAGCGCGGCGTGATCGCGCGCGATGCAGGCGGTCGCGCGGTGCGCATGGTCGGCGGGCTGATCGACATGACCGAGCAGCGCCGCTCCGAAGGCGACCTGCGGCTGCTGCGGCGCGCGGTGGAAGCCGCCGACAACGGGGTGGTCATCGTCGATGCACGGCAGACCGAGTTGCCGGTGGTGTTCGTCAACCGCGCGTTCGAGGAAATCACCGGTTACAGCAGCGAGCAAAGCATCGGACGCAATTGCCGCTTCCTGCAGGGCGATGACCGCGCGCAGCCGGGCATCGAGGCCGTAGGTCTTGCGCTTGAGGAGCAGCGCGAGGTGCGCGTCACGCTGCGCAACTACCGCCGCAACGGCGAGTTGTTCTGGAACGAGCTGAACATCGCGCCGGTGCTCGACGACCGTGGCGTGCTCACGCATTACGTCGGCGTCATCAACGACGTCAGCGAGCGCCAGCGCTACGAGGAGCAACTCGCGCACCGCGCGATGCATGACGAGCTGACCGGCCTGCCGAACCGCCTGCTGCTCGACGACCGCCTGAAGCAGGCGGTGCTGAACTCGCAGCGTTACGGCCGCAGCACCACGGTCGTGTTCATCGACCTCGACGATTTCAAGCTGGTGAACGACAGCCTCGGCCACAGCGTCGGCGACGCGGCGCTGAAGGAGATCGCCGGGCGCCTGCAGGCGGTGGTGCGCGACGCCGACACCGTCAGCCGCTTCGGCGGTGACGAGTTCGTCGCGGTGCTCACCGAGCAGGCCGAGAACGATTGCCCGCTGGAAATCATCCGCCGCATCACCGACGCGCTCGCACAGCCGCTGCAGTTCGGCGCCGTGCAGCACACGCTGACCGCGAGCATCGGTTACTGCCGCTACCCGGGCGATGGCGAGGATCCGGAAACGCTGCTGCGCCACGCGGATCTGGCGATGTACCAGGCCAAGCGCCACGGTCGCAATCGCGCGGTCGCGTTCCGCGACGAGTTCGACACCGACGTGTCGCAGCGCCTGCAGTTGCTGCAGCAGCTGCGCGAAGCGATGGAGCGGCGCGAGTTCGTGCTCGCGTTCCAGCCGCTGTTCGCCCCCGACGGCCGTGCGGTCGCGCTGGAAGCGCTGGTGCGCTGGCAACACCCCGCGCGCGGCCTGCTGCTGCCGGGCGAATTCATCGGCGTGTGCGAGGAAAGCGGGCTGATCGTCGAACTCGGCCGACGCATCCTGCACGAGGCCGCGCGCCACCATGCGCTGCTGGTCGCGGCCGGGCTCGGGGAGCTGCGCATCGCGGTCAACGTCTCGGCCGCGCAGTTCAACGAGGACCTGTTCGAAACGATCGAGACCACGATGCGCGATTTCGGCCTGCCGCGCGGCGTGCTCGAGATCGAGCTGACCGAAAGCGTGATCATGGAAAGCCCGGCGCGTGCGAGCGAGCTGATGCAGCGCATCTCGACGCTGGGCGTGAGCTTTTCGGTCGACGATTTCGGCACCGGCTATTCCAGCCTCGCCTACCTCAAGCGTTTCCCGATCGACCGGCTCAAGATCGACCGCTCGTTCGTGCAGGACCTGGGCGTGGACGATGACGACGCGGCGATCTGCCAGTCCATCATCGGCCTCGCGCATTCATTGCAGATCTGCACCGTCGCCGAAGGCATCGAGACCGAGCAGCAGCTCGCGTGGCTGCGCGCGCGCGGCTGTGACGAGATGCAGGGCTACCTGCTCGGCCGGCCGCAGCCGTTCGAGGTGCTGCTGCCGGTGCTGCGCGCGGGCCGGAGTGTCGCGGCCGGTTAAACTGGCGGCATGGATGTCTCCCACCTGCTCGATGCGCTGAACCCGGCGCAGCGCGACGCCGTTTCCGCGGCGCCCGGCCACTACCTGGTGCTTGCCGGCGCCGGCTCCGGCAAGACCCGCGTACTCACCCACCGCATCGCCTGGCTCAACGAGGTCTTCGGCGTGCCCACGCACGGCGTGCTCGCGGTGACGTTCACGAACAAGGCGTCCGGCGAAATGCGCCACCGCGTTGACGCGCAGCTGCGTGGCGGCGCGCGCGGCATGTGGATCGGCACGTTCCATGGCCTGGCGCACCGGCTGCTGCGACTGCACTGGGAAGAAGCGAAGCTGCCCGAAAGCTTCCAGGTGCTGGACTCGGACGACCAGCTGCGCCTGGTCAAGCGCGTGGTGCAGCAGCTCGAGCTGGACGAGGCGCGCTTTCCGCCGCGGCAGATCGCGTGGTGGATCAACGCGCAGAAGGACGAAGGGCGGCGGCCGCAGCACCTGCAGGGCGGCGCGGACGAGTGGTCCGACCTCATGCGCCGCTGCTACGAGACCTACCAGGAGCGCTGCGACCGCGCCGGCCTCGTGGATTTCGCCGAGCTGCTGCTGCGCGCGCACGAGCTGCTGCGCGACAACCCCGCGCTGCTCGCGCATTACCGCCACCGCTTCGGCGAGATCCTGGTGGACGAGTTCCAGGACACGAACGCGATCCAGTACGCGTTCGTGCGCGTGCTTGCCGGGGACACCGGCCGCGTGTTCGTGGTCGGCGACGACGATCAGGCGATCTACGGCTGGCGCGGCGCGAAGGTCGAGAACGTGCAGCGCTTCCTGCGCGATTTCCCCGGCGCGCAGACGCTGCGCCTGGAGCAGAACTACCGCTCCAGCGCGAATATCCTCGAAGCCGCGAACGCGGTCATCGCGCACAACCCCGACCGCCTGGGCAAGAAGCTGTGGACCGACACCGGCACCGGCGAGCCGATCGATCTGTACGCGGCCTACAACGAGATGGACGAGGCGCGTTTCGTCGTCGAGCGCCTGCGCCAGTGGGTGCGCGATGGCGGCAGCTACAGCGAGGTCGCGATTCTCTACCGCAGCAATGCGCAGTCGCGCGCATTCGAAGAAGCGCTGATCGGCGAGCAACTGCCGTATCGCGTGTACGGCGGCCTGCGCTTTTTCGAGCGTGCCGAAATCAAGGACACGCTCGCGTACCTGCGCCTGATCGCAAACCGCAACGACGATGCCGCGTTCGAGCGCGCGGTGAACACGCCCACGCGCGGCATCGGCGAGCGCACGCTGGACGAAGTGCGCCGCCTCGCGCGCGGCCTCGGCGTGCCGCTGTGGCAGGCCGCGCAGACGCTTGCGGGCGGCGGGACCGTCCTGGCCGCGCGTGCACGCAATGCACTGGGCACCTTCGTGACGATGATCGAAGCGCTGCAGGCCGAATCGATCGACATGCCGCTGCCGGAAAAGATCGACCACGTGCTCGCGCGCTCGGGCCTGCGCCAGCATTACGCGAACGAATCGCGCGGCCAGCTCGATTCGCGCACCGACAACCTCGACGAGCTGGTCTCGGTCGCCTCGCGTTTTGCACCGAGCGATGACGACGATGCGGCGGCGATGCCGGAGCTGGTCGCGTTTTTGAGCTACGCCTCGCTCGAAGCCGGCGAGGGCCAGGCACGCGCGGACGAGGACGGCGTGCAGCTGATGACGCTGCACAGCGCGAAAGGCCTGGAGTTTCCGCTGGTGTTCCTCGCGGGGCTGGAGGAAGGATTGTTTCCCAGCGGCAAGTCGATCGAGGAGGCCGGGCGGCTGGAGGAGGAGCGCCGGCTCGCGTATGTCGGCATCACCCGCGCGCGGCAGAAGCTGGTGCTGACCTACGCCGAGGCGCGCCGCATCCACGGCACCGACATGTACGGCATGCCCTCGCGCTTTCTGCGCGAGATCCCGAGCGCTCTGCTGCACGAGATCCGCCCGAAGGTGCAGGTCTCCCGTCCGGTGTATTCGCCCAAGCCGCGCCGTGACTGGGGCCACGCTTCGATCGAGACGCCGTCGCTGCCGCTGGGCACGGCCGTGCGCCATCCCAGCTTCGGCGCCGGCACCGTGACCGATTACGAAGGCAGCGGCGCGCACGCGCGCGTGCAGGTGAACTTCGACGACGCCGGCAGCAAGTGGCTGGTCGTCGCGTTCGCGAACCTGCAGCCGGCGTAGCCGCACGGGTCACGTGCGGCACAAAAAAACGGCGCCCTGCGGCGCCGTTTCTCTATCGGCGAAATCGCTCATGCAAGCGCCGCAACGCCGTCGCCTTCGTCGAGTTTCGGATCCGCGCCGAACCGGTTGTCGCCGTGCGTGCCTTCGCTGCACGCCCACACCAGCAGCACGAGCCCGCCGATGAAGGGAATGAGCGCGATCAGCGTCCACCAGCCGCTGCGGTCGATGTCGTGCAGCCGGCGGATACCGAGTGCGATGCTCGGGATCAACACCGCGAGCGTATAGACCAGGCCAAGCAGGCCGATCGCACCGTTCGCGACGGTCATGCCGAGCACCCCGTCCACCACGCCCAGCACGATGGCGATGATCACGCTGAACAGCACGAACATCCAGTATTCCTTGCGCCGCGCACGTCCGCTGAAGTTGAAGTAGTTCTTCAGCACTTTCAGGTACCAGTCCATTGCATTTCCCTAGTAAGAATCGGATGCCCGGCCGCCCCCGCCGGACGTCCGCATGCTAGCAGCCTGGCTCGACCATATTGAAAGAGCTGCGCCTGCACGCCGCTTGCGTACGAACAGTCCTGTGCGGTACT
>CADCUA010000077.1 GCA_902805755.1 uncultured Lysobacter sp. | reverse complement strand
CACGTGGCTGCAGTACCGCAACAAGACGGCCGATGCGGCCCTGCAGGAACGCCAAGCGCGCGCGCTGCAACCCCTTTGCGCCGCGCACGGCGTGCCGTTGATCATCAACGACGACTGGCGGCTCGCGGTGCGGGTCGGTGCCGACGGTGTGCATCTGGGCGAGGACGACGGTGACCTGGCCGAGGCGCGCGGGCTGCTTGGGCAGGACGCGATCATCGGCGCATCGTGCTATTCCGACCTCGACCGCGCCCGTGCAAGCGTCGCCGCCGGCGCAAGCTACGTCGCGTTCGGCGCATTCCATCCTTCGGCGACCAAGCCCGGCGCGCGGCAGGCATCGATCGAGGTGCTGCGCGACGCGGCCATGCTGGGCGTGCCGCGTGTGGCGATCGGCGGGATCACCCCGGACAATGCCGCTGCCCTGGTGCAGGCCGGCGCTGATCTGGTGGCCGTGATCGGCGGCATTTTCGACGCCCCCGACCCCGCCGCTGCCGTACGCGCCTACCTGCGCTGTTTCTCCGTGGGATCGACCTGATCCGCACGCGTATTCCCACGACATCGAGATGCCATGAACAACGAACAATCGCACGAGCTGTTCACCCGCGCCTGCCGGCTGCTGCCGGGCGGCGTCAATTCGCCGGTCCGGGCGTTCAAGTCGGTCGGCGGCGAGCCGTTCTTCGCGCAGCGTGCGGAAGGGCCGCATCTGTTCGATGTCGACGGCAACCGTTACATCGATTACGTGGGTTCGTGGGGGCCCATGATTGCCGGCCACGCGCACCCGCAGGTGCTGGACGCGGTCGCGCGGACCATGCGCGACGGGCTCAGCTTCGGCGTACCGAATGCACTCGAAGTCACGATGGCCGAAGCGATCACGCGCATCGTGCCGAGCTGCGAGATGGTGCGCATGGTGAACTCCGGCACCGAGGCCACGCTGTCGGCGATCCGCGTCGCCCGCGGCGCCACCGGCCGCAACCGCATCGTGAAGTTCGAGGGCTGCTACCACGGCCACGGCGACAGCTTCCTGGTGAAAGCCGGCAGCGGCGTCATGACACTGGGCCTGCCGAACTCACCGGGCGTGCCGGCCGCGCTCGCGGACCTGACGCTCACCCTGTCCTACAACGATTTCGATGCGGCGACCGCGCTGTTCGACGAGGTCGGCAGCGAGATCGCGGGCCTGATCATCGAGCCGATCGTCGGCAACGCGAACTGCATCCTGCCGCGCGAGGGTTATCTGCAGCACCTGCGCGAGCTGTGCACGAAGCACGGCGCGCTGCTGATCTTTGACGAGGTGATGACCGGCTTCCGCGTCGCTCTCGGCGGGGCGCAGCAGCGCTATGGCATCACGCCGGACCTGAGCACGTTCGGCAAGATCATCGGCGGCGGCATGCCGGTCGGTGCGTACGGCGGGCGACGCGATCTGATGAGCCAGGTCGCGCCCAGCGGGCCGATCTACCAGGCCGGCACGCTGAGCGGCAATCCGGTGGCGATGGCGGCGGGCCTTGCGACGCTGGAACTGATCGAAGCGCCGGGTTTCCACGACGCGCTGGAGCGCTCGACGCATGCGCTGTGCGATGGGCTGGAAGCCGCCGCCCGCGAGGCGGGCGTGGCATTCCACACCGTGCGCGCGCCGGGCATGTTCGGCCTGTATTTCCGCGAAGGGCCGGTGGAGACATTCGCCGATGCACTCGCGTCGGACACCGGTCGCTTCAACCGCTTCTTCCACGCGATGCTCGAGCGCGGCGTCTACCTCGCGCCGTCGGCGTTCGAGGCGGGTTTCATGTCCAGCGCGCACGGCGAAGCGGAGATCGCGCGCACCGTCGAGGCGGCGCGCGAGGCGTTCCGCAGCATCTGACCGGCTGGCAGGCACGGCGCTTTTCCCTGACGCCGCGCCTGCCGGATCGCGACTACGGCCAGCCGGGCACCGGGGCCGGACGGACCGGTAACGCCGCCTGTGTAGCGCCCGGCGCTGCCTGTCGAACGGGCATCGCCGGGTGTTCAACATCCACGCATGCGCGTGTAACGGCCGGCGATGCACCCCGACCCATGCGTCGATGCCTGTTCGGCGGCCTCCGATGCCGGTTGACCATGCTTCGGTGCCTGTTGAACGGGCATCGATGGGTGTTGAACACCCACCCATGCGTGTTGAACAGGCGGCAATGCACCCCGGCCCATGCATCGATGCCTGTTCAACAGCCTCCGATACCGGTTCAACATGCTTCGGTGCCTGTTGAACCGCCATCGTGGGCCGACGAACAGGCAGCAATGCGCCCCTGATCATGCCTCCGAGCCTGTTCAACGCCCATGGACGCCTGTTGAACGCTGAATGATGCATTGTCGAACACGCATCGCGCCGCGGCAGGCACGGACCGCCGGCAGCGCGGAACGCGTCGCCTGCCCCGCCGACGCCACACGCAAACAGACGCCCCGCTCCCGCGGACGGCGACCGCTATAGGTCAGCCGTGCACGAACCCGCGCAGCGCTTCCCGTAGTCGATCCAGTCCTTCCGCAACATCCGCGTCGGTGATGTTGAGCGCGGGCACGAAGCGCAGCACGTCGGGCCCGGCCTGCAGCAACAGCAGGCCCTGCCCGATGCAGCGATCGAGGATTTCCCCGGCCTTGCCCGCATACGTGTCGCGAAGCTGCGCACCGAGCATCAGCCCGCGGCCGCGAATGTCCACGAACAGCGCCAGCTCGTCGTCGAGCGCGGCCAGCCCGTCGCGTAGCGCCTGCCCCTGCCGGGCCACGTTCGCGGCGATCGCCGGCGACGACAGCTCGCGCAGGGCAGCGCCCGCGACCGCCGCGGCGAGCGGATTGCCGCCGAACGTGGTGCCGTGCGCGCCGAACTGCATCACCTCCGATGCGGCGTCGCCCACCAGCATCGCGCCGATCGGAAAGCCGCTGCCCAGCGCCTTCGCCAGGGTCACGACGTCCGGTTTCACGCCATAGCCGTGCCACGCGAACAGATGCCCGGTCCGGGCCATGCCGCACTGGATCTCGTCGAACATGAGCAGCGCGCCGTGGCGGTCGCACAACGCGCGCAGGCCTGCGAGGAACGCTTCCTGCGCCGGTGTGACTCCGCCCTCGCCCTGCACCGGCTCCACGAGTACCGCGCAGACATCGCCCGCGGCCATCGCGGCTTCTGCAGCAGCCAGGTCATTGAACGCGCTGTAGCGGAAGCCGGGCGGCAACGGCTCGAAACCTTCGTGGTACTTCGGCTGCGCCGTCGCGGTCACTGCGGCGAGCGTGCGTCCGTGGAAGCTGCCTTCGAACGTGAGGATCACGCGCCGCTCGGGCACGCGGCCCTGCGACGTCGCCCATTTGCGCGCGAGCTTGATCGCCGCTTCGTTCGCTTCGGCGCCCGAGTTGCACAGGTACACGCGCTGCGCGAAACCCGAGGCGTCGACCAGCGCCTCGGCCAGACGCAGCGGCGGCTCGGTGATGAAGACGTTGCTGGTGTGCCAGAGCCGCCCGGCCTGCGCGGTCAGTGCTTCGATGAGCGCCGGGTGCGCATGGCCGAGCGCGTTCACGGCGATGCCCGCGCCGAAATCGATGTACTCGCGCCCGTCGCGATCCCACACGCGCGAGCCCTGCCCGCGCTCGAGCACGATGCGGCGCGGACGATAGACCGGCAGGTAGTAGCGATCGAACAGGCCGTACAGGCGGTCGGAATCGGTCATGGCATCGCGGGTGGACGCGCTCTTGCAAGCGGGGCCGCTATTCTCGCCGATCGTTCGATGCGCCTGCCCCGCAGGCGAAAAGGAACCGCGGATGGGCCCGATGCACGACAACCTGCCAGCGCCCGCCACCGAGTCGGGCTGGCGCCGTCGCTGGTTCGACATCATCTACCGCCACGACACCCCGGCCGCGCGCAACTTCGACCTGCTGCTGATCGCGGCGATCCTTGCCAGCGTCGCGGTGATCATGCTCGACAGCGTCCCGCGTATCCACGCGCGCCACGGCGAGCAGCTGTATCTCGCGGAATGGGTGTTCACCGGCCTGTTCACGCTTGAATACATCGCCCGCCTGGCCGTGGTGCGCTCGCCGATGCGTTACGCCACCAGCGGCTGGGGCGTGATCGACCTGCTGTCGATCCTGCCGCTGTACCTGTCGGTTCTCCTGCCCGGTACGCAGAGCCTGCTGACCGTGCGCATCCTGCGCATGCTGCGGGTGTTTCGCATCCTCAAGCTCACACAGTACGTGGAGGAAGGCGGCGTACTGCTCGGCTCGCTCTGGCGCAGCCGGCGCAAGCTGCTGGTGTTCATCAGCGCGGTGATGACGCTG
>CADCUA010000076.1 GCA_902805755.1 uncultured Lysobacter sp. | reverse complement strand
ATCACGTCGGCGGGCTGGAGCGTTTGTTCGTCGCCAGTTACTTCGACCAGGCAAGGCGAGGCCGCGTGCGCATGTACGTGCCGGCGAAGCTGGTGGCGCTGCTGCACCAGCGCATTGCCGAGTATCCGAACGTGCTTGCCGAGGGGGGTGCGAATTTCTGGGATGCATTCCAGCTGGTCCCGGTCGGCGATGCGTTCTGGCATGACGGTGTCCGTGTCGAAGTGTTTCCGGTGCGCCACCACTGGCCCGATACCGCGTTCGGTCTACGCCTGCGCGGAAGCGTGGTGTGGACGGGCGATACACGTCCGATACCCGAACAGCTCGCGGCGTATGCCGATCGCGGCGAGCTCATCGCGCACGATTGCGCGTTGCACGGCAATCCGTCGCACAGCGGCATCGACGATCTCGAGCGCGAATATCCACCGCAGCTGCTGGCCCGATGCGTGCTCTACCATTACGCCGGTGCGGAGGACGGTCGCGCGCTCGAGGCGCGCGGGCATCGCGTGGGCTGGCCGGGGCAGGTGCTGCCGCTGGTTGATCCGTGCGATGACATGCAGGCCAACACTTAGAACTGGCGCTGCGATCGGGCGCGAAGGGCATAGGCAATCAGCGACCGTGTCGCTGGGCCGGTCGACGTACTCAGCGCTGCTCCTACCTTGAGCAGAACAATCGCCGGGCCACAATGGCGATGGCCCCGCCGGCTGGCCTCGGCACCCGCATCAGTCAATACCGTTGCTGCCTTCCGGCCCTGGCGGAGTTTTCGACCTAGCGTCGCGAGGGGCCGACGGGGCCACCATAGAGACGTACATGCAGCTTCGTCGAACCCGCCGCGCACGCAGTGCGGCTTCCGCGAGAAACTTGAAACGACTGCAGTTATGGCGGAGAGAGGGGGATTCGAACCCCCGAAGCGCGGTTTAGACGCTTACACACTTTCCAGGCGTGCTCCTTCAACCACTCGGACACCTCTCCGCACCTGGTACCGCACCCCCGAGCCCGGCATCCGCCGCATTCAGGGCCGACGAGTCTAGCTCCGGCGGATGCTGCGGACAAGCCATCGCGGCCTGCGCAACCCGGCGTGGCACAATGCCGACATGCGCGTACCGGCGCGCTCGAGGCAGCTGTATGCATGCCGTGCCGGCCGTTTTCCAGGATCAGAACCGTCGATGTCCTATCTCGTCCTCGCCCGTAAATGGCGCCCGAAGCGCTTCGCTGAACTGGTCGGGCAGGAGCA
>CADCUA010000075.1 GCA_902805755.1 uncultured Lysobacter sp. | reverse complement strand
AGCTGATCGTGTCGGGTGTCGGTCTATTCCGTTGAAAAACTCTGGCGCCTCCTAGAGCGCCCTCGAAAGAAGCACTTTCTGAGGGAGTTTCGTCCAAAAAACTGTCAGAACTGCGCTCTCGTGGCTCACTTTTCGCTGCGGCTCCGGGGCTATCGAGTTTTTCAACAGAATCGACCCAAAGCCGACCTCAGCATGCCGAGTCTCACTTCGATGTACTCGTCGAGGCGGTTGTTTGCGTATCGCGGGCGTTCTCGACCCGGCGTCACGCCGGCGCTGGAAAGCGCGTCTGCATGATCGAGTCTTCCAGTGGATCGTCCCCGACTTGGAACGCAGCACGGCCGACCTTGGAGAACCCGTGCCGGGCGTAGAAGGCGACGGGTCCCGGCGCACGGGTCCAGACGCTCAGCCATAGCCCGTCCGCACCGCGCCGGCGTGCTTCGTCCTGCACGACTTCGAGCAGTCGCGAGCCCAGGCCGCGGCCACTCGTTGCGTGGGCCAGGTATATACGGTGCAGTTGCGCCGGGCGCGACAGGTCGACGCCGTCCGCATGCGGCGCCGGGCACCGCAATTGGGCATAACCGCAGGGCCTGCCCTCGCTTTCCACGATCCACGTAGCACGGTCGGGATCAGCGAGCTCCGAGGCCTGCTGCTCCACAGTGAAGGTCTGCGTGAGGAAGCGCTCGACGTTCTCTTGCCGACTGCAGTCGGCGTAAGCCTCCATGAAGAGCCGGCGCATCAGCGACGAAAGCATCTCAGCGTCCTGTCCGTGTGCAAGACGAATCGTGTCGGGCATGGCGGCGTCCATTGAGCGTACCCCATGGTAGCCACCCCACGTGCCCGCGACATGTCGCAGGGACACGGCCACGGCGGTCGGTGGGCGTCCCGCTGCAGTCGGCGATGCAAAGCCGCGGCCACTTCCAGGCAGCAGTTGATCTCCCGCAGCGCTAGGAGGATGTCCGCTCCTGACCGACACCCGACACGATCAGCTTTGGCGGATCGGCCCGACGACGCAGGCACTCAGGTGAGCTCGATGCGACGACGGGATGCGGTGCGGACTGGCGACCCTGGCCGCCAGCCCCACTGAACAGTTGCTCTTCAATCGTTTCTCGACAGCCTCAGCGGATTTGCTACCGCGTTGACCGCACGGCGGAGCGACTTCGTGGCCGCTCTCGCCATGTCAGCCAACGAAGACGTCGCTGCGCTCCAGCTCGCCTATGAGGCGCGGGCGTGCA
>CADCUA010000074.1 GCA_902805755.1 uncultured Lysobacter sp. | reverse complement strand
AAGCAGCGCGGCTTCAGGCCCGGCGTCGTCGCGATTGCGGATATAAAAGCCCGACAGGTGCGAGTAGGCGGTCAGTTCCGAGCACAGGGTCAGCGCGTGCACGCTGTGGCTGATGTTCAGGTCGCGCGAGACCTGCTGGATCACGTCGTTGCGGAACGCGAAATAGGTGCCGTTCGAGCCGGCCGACGCATGGATCGACGAGGTGCCGACCACCTCGCGGGTGCGCAGGTCTTCCAGCACGAACTGGTACGACTCCTCGCTCGGGATGTCGACGTGGGCGGCAAACGAGGCGATGGAGCGCTCGACCGCCGCGACGATCGCTTCGCGCGTGCGCGGCAGCGTGTGCACGCCGGGAATCGACACCGCGGCCATGGCTTCGAGGGCCCCGATATCCGCGCGTTCAACCGGTCGGACTACAAACATGCGAACTCCTGGAAAGGATTCATCTTATACAGCGCAACTCAAACGGCAAAGCCGGCCTCACCCTTCCGGGCGGGCCGGCCGCAGCCGACATGCATCAAGCAGCGATGAACGCCTCGACTGCCTCGCGCATCACACGGTCGGCTTGCGCGATCTGCTCGTCCGACACCACCAGGGCCGGGGCCAGGCGCACCACGTCCGGGCCGGCGATCAGGAGCATCAGGCCGAGCTTTTCGCAAAGCTTGGTGTAGTCCTTGGAGCGGCCCTTGAACTCGCCCGCCATCGGCAGGCCGATCAGGAGGCCCAGGCCGCGCGGCTTGCCGAACACCTGCGGGTACTCGCCCGCGAGCTTCTCGAGGTTGGCGAAGATCTTGCTGCTGGCTTCGCGCACGCGTGCCAGGAAGCTTGGGGTGTTGATGGTCTCGACCACCTTCAGGCCGACGGTGCCGGCCAGCGGATTGCCGCCGTAGGTGGTGCCGTGCGAGCCGACATTGAGGTGCATGCCGATTTCCTCGGTGGTCAGCATGGCGCCGATCGGGTAGCCGTTGCCCAGGGCCTTGGCCGAGGTCAGGATGTCCGGGGTGACGCCGGTGTCCATGTAGGCATACAGGGCGCCGGTGCGGCCGACACCCGACTGCACTTCGTCGAACACCAGCAGCGCGCCGGTCTGGTCGCACAGCTCGCGCAGCGCCGCTAGGTACGCGTGGTCGCCCGGGATCACGCCGCCCTCGCCCTGGATCGGCTCGACGATCACGGCGGCGACATCGTCGGTGATCGCGGCGCGCGCGGCCTCGATGTCGTTGTACGGAATGTGGTTGATT
>CADCUA010000073.1 GCA_902805755.1 uncultured Lysobacter sp. | reverse complement strand
GCGACACCGATGCGCCGGCCGCTCACTGGGCGCCGCCTGACAAATGACACGGCTGCGCCAGGGTGCGGCTGCTAGACTGCGCGCCCTGCGTCGCAACCGATTCCAGCCATGACCGTCGCCTCCGACCGTTCCGACACGCCCAACGCGCAGAAGCGCTACACGGTGAAGCTCAGCGAGTTGCCGATCAGCTGCCCGTTGCCGGCGATGGAAGTGTGGAATTCGCACCCGCGCGTATACCTGCCGCTGGAAGCCGAGCGCGAATGCAAGTGCCCGTACTGCGGCACGCTGTTCGTTCTCGAAGACTGAAAGCCGCGGGCGTGGGCGTGACCGCACACGCCATTGATGCGGCCGCGCGCGTTATGTCGGGACCTGTCGCATGCGCCGGCTGACGGTCGTGCAGTTGTTGCCCGCGCTGGAGTCCGGCGGCGTCGAACGCTCGACGCTGGAGATCGCCGAGGCGCTCGTTCGCGCCGGGCATCGCGCGATCGTGGTGTCCGCAGGCGGGCGGCTGGTTCCGGCGCTGCAGTCGCTGGGCGCCGAGCACATCACGTTGCCAATCGGACGCAAGGCCTTATCGACGCTGCGGCACGTTCGCACCTTGCGTGCGTTGCTGCAGCGCGAAGGCGTCGACGTCTTGCACGCGCGCTCGCGGCTTCCAGCATGGATAGGTTGGTTCGCGCTGCGCGGCATGGCCGCGTCAATACGACCGAGATGGGTCACCACGGTGCATGGGCTCAATTCGGCCTCGCGCTACAGCCGCATCATGGCCAGCGGCGAGCGCGTGATCTGCGTGTCGGGCACCGTGCGCGACTACGTGCTGGAGCATTATCCGCGCACGCCGGCTGATCGCCTGCGTGTCATCGCGCGCGGCATCGATACCTCGGCGTTTGCGCGCACGTCGTGCCCGGATAGCGCGGCGCGCGAGTGGGCGATGGCGCAGCATCCGGCGCTGTCCGGCGCGGGGCCGCTCCTGCTGCTGCCCGGTCGCGGCACGCGCCTGAAGGGCCATGGCGATGCGGTCGACCTGCTCGCGCGCCTGCGCGCTGACGGTATCGATGCGCGTCTGTGGCTGCCCGGTGCGCGCGAAGCCGGTCGCGAGCGGTATATCGCCGAGCTCGAAGCACATGTCGCCGAACGCGGCGTCGCCGCTTGCATCGCATTTACCCCGCCGACCGCCCACATCTCGCGCGCCTATGCGGCAAGCGATCTGGTGCTGCAGCTCTCGCACAAACCCGAAGCGTTCGGGCGCACGGTGATCGAAGCGCTTGCCGTGGGCCGCCCCGTGCTGGGATGGGCGCATGGCGGGGTGGGCGAGTTGTTGCGCGAACTGCAGCCCGAAGGCGCGGTTGCCCCGTTCGATGCCGATGCGCTGCACGCGGCAGCCACGCGCCTGCTAGCGCAGCCGCCGCGCCCGCCGGATACGATTCCGCACACCCTGCGTTCGATGCAGGACGCCACGCTGGCCGTGTATGACGAGCTCACCGATGATCGACGCAGCAACTGATTCGTCCGCACCGCACGCGCGCCGGCCCGGCTGGCGCTGGGCGCCGGCCTGGGTGCTGGCCTACGTGGCGTTGTGGCCGGCGCCGGGTTATGCCGAAGGCGTGCTCGTGCTCGGTGCGCTGGTGGCGATCTTCATGCTGCTGCGCTCGCGGTTCCGCGGCGGCACCGAGTTGCTCAGCGGCCCGGCGTGGGCGCTGACGAGCGTGCTGTTCTTCGCCTACTGGCTGCCGGAGCCGATCTCAGCGCTCGACGCCGTCGACCGCGGCCGCGCGCTGGGCGAGGCGGCAAAGGACCTGCGCTACCTGCCGTTCCTGTGGCTCGCCGCCTCCGCTGTCGCCAGTACGCAAGGACGGCGCACGACATTCGGCGGGCTGGCGATCATCGTCGGTATCTGGACGCTGGACGCGATCGCACAGGCCGCCACCGGCACGAGCCCGCTGTTCTTCGGTCTCGACTCGCTCAAGCAGGCAATCAGCGGGCGGCCGATGTGCACCGAGGCGGAAGTCGACGCCGCCGACCGGCTGAGCGGCGTGCTCGGCCCCTGCAACCTCAAGCTGGGGCAGGTGCTCGCGAGCCTGTCACCGTTCGCGCTCTATGCCGCGGCCCGCCGCTTCGGCATCACCGGCTGGCTGCTCGCGGCGGCGGCGGTGGGGCTGGTGGTCGTGCTGGCCGGCTCGCGCGCATCGTGGATCACCTATGCGCTGGTGCTGGTGCTTTCGGGTTGGCGACTGCTGGGCTGGCGCAAGCTGCTCGGGGTGTTCGCGTTCGGCGCGCTGGTGCTCGGCGTGCTGTCCTTCACCTCCGAACACGTGCAGCGCCGTGTCGAACGCACCAGTCATGCATTGGCCGGTGACGGCCAGGGCGTGGACAGCGCGCTGGCGGGCCGCACGCGCATCTGGAGCGCGGCCTGGTGCATGGCGCGCGAGCACCCGGTCAACGGCGTCGGCGCACGCGGTTTCCGCGAAGCATTCGCCGGCTGCGATCCGATGCCGGGCCAGCCGGCGGCCTGGGGTACGGGCCCGGCGCTGCACGCGCACCAGATCGTGCTGGAGGTGCTCAGCGAAACCGGTGCGATCGGCCTGCTGCTGTGGCTGGCCGGTGTGGCGCTGGCGTGGCGAGCGTGGCGCTTCAGCGATGCGGCTGCCCGCGATCGCGCGCGTCCGGCGATGCTGGCGCTGGCCGTGACGGTGTTTCCACTCAACACCCACCTGGCGTTCTATTCGACGTTCTGGGGCGGCCTGACGCTGATGCTGGCCGCGCTCTATGCAGGAAGCCTGCTTGCGCGTGACCCGCATGCGGCCGTGGATGGGGTGCGCTGAGCGCGGGGCGATCATGACTTGCGGCGGCCGCCACACAACACGGGTGCATCGCTGGTAAAGCCGTCTGCCTGCACACGCCGCGCTTCTTCTCGAGCGTGCGTCGATGTACAGCGCGCTGCGCGCTTGCAGCCTCAGGCGCCTCAGTAAGGCGGCTGCATTCCCTCGGGCCGGCGCTTGAAGCGGCGATGGATCCACAGGTACTGGCTCGGGGCCTCGCGCACCATCGCTTCGATCGCCGCGTTGACGCGCGAGCTGTCGGTCGTCGCGTCCCTGGACGGGAAGTCTTCCAGTGGTGGTGCGATGCGCAGCACGTACCGGTCGCCCTCGCGCCGGTGGAAAAACGGCACCACCGCGCAGCCGGTCATGCGCGCGAACTGGTGCGTGGCAGTGATCGTCGCCGCCGGCACGCCGAAGAACGGCGCGAATACGGTGTCCTTGCCGCGCATGTCCTGGTCGGGCGCATACCAGAGCAGCCCGCCCTGCTTGAGATGACGCATCGCGGGCCGGATGTCCTCGTTCGTGAACATCGCGCTGGCGTAGCGCAGGCGACCGCGCTTGACCGCCCATTCCATCACCGGGTTCCGATAGCGCCGGTACATGCCGGCCAACGGCACGTGGTCGCACAGCAGCCGGCCACACATCTCCAGCGTCATGAAGTGCCCCGACACCATCAGCACGCCGCGACCCTGCGCCTGGATTTCGCGCAAGTGCTCCAATCCTTCGATGCGCACCGTGGACCGCAGCGGCACGACCGAGCCCCACCAGGCGCGCGCGAATTCGAACAGGCCGATGCCGAAGTCGCGGAAGCTCATGCGCAACAGCGCGTCGCGCTCGGCAGGCGACATCTCGGGAAAGCACAACTCCAGATTGATCCGCGCCGCCTCGCGCCGGCTGCCGGCGAGCGCAAAAGCCAGCGCTCCGAGCCCGCGCCCGAGCAGCCGCTGCACGCCCCAGGGCAGACGCGCGAACACCCAAAGCAGCGCGATCGCCGACCACATCGGTGCATCGCGCAGTGTGCGGGGCGGGGCGCCGGGCGACGATGGGCCGGGCGAGGCTTGGCTTGAGGGATCAGGCATGCGCCGATTCTATCGGGGCGGGCGGGCCCGCCGTGTCGGGGGCGAACACAGTCGCTCTCGCCGCGGCAACGGTCTCGGTACGCGATGCCGCTGGCTCTCCGCGAATACGAGGCCTGCGGTCGCAACGAGCGCGGTGCATCAGCCCCAAGGGATGGCGCCTTGGGGATTCTCTCCTCGTCTCTTGCGACACCGGCTACTGCACCGAGCGCAACCGCTTATCCTTGCCCGATGCCGACCGAACGCTTCGAACGCCTGCTGCGCGCCCTGTACTCGGCCGCGCTGTACGTGTTCGTGCCGATCACGCTGTACCACCTGATCTGGCGTGGCTTCCGTCAACCCGCGTATTTCCAGCGCTGGAACGAGCGTTACGGCGCGTATCACGACGCCACGTATGCCTGCACGTTGTGGCTGCATGCG
>CADCUA010000072.1 GCA_902805755.1 uncultured Lysobacter sp. | reverse complement strand
GACCAGCCGGGCCACCTGGTCGCCCAGGCGCTGCGGCAGGGTGAACCAGCCGGCATCGTTCCAGGAACGGATCAGGCCCTGGCCCCACTCCTGGGTGACCGCTTCGGCCACGCGCGCGGCGGTGGCGCGCGGCAGCACGCCCAGCGAGTTGCCGCCCAGGTAGATCACGCCGGTGAACGTTACGCCGGCAGCGACAAGGCTCGCCAGGGGACGGTGCCGCTTGCCCAGGGAGTACAAGGCGCTTGCGCAGACCATGAACAACGGGAGCATGAGGTACGCGATCACGTGCGGGTCGTGCAGCAGCGGAGGGCCTGCTACGCCGGTCGCCAGTGTCTGCACGATGTCGGACGGTGCACGCGGCGTGTACTGCCACCGGAAGTCGAAGAACGATTCGATGTTGCGAAAATGCAGAGCAAACACACCGACCAGCAGCGCTGGCAGCGCCACCAGCGCGGTGACATGCGAGCGGCGGACAAGGGGTGGGGAAGAGATGACGTTCATGAGGTGTGCTCCAGTCGGTGAGGGCCATCCTCGCCACCCCGCCGATGCGGGACAATGGTCGAAAGGCCGCCGCGGGGCGCTTCCGGACACTTTTCGGAAAGTGTCGTGAACACCGCCGACCCGCGGGTTGCGCGCTCGCATGAGTACATCGACGGGGCGTTCGTCGCATTGCTGCATCGGCGCCCGTATGCCGCCATCCGCGTCAGCGACATCGCCCGGAAGGCAGGCGTCGGGCGCGCGACGTTCTACGCGCACTACGCCACGAAGGACGCGTTGCTCGCGTCGCAGTTGCAGCGCATCGTCGCGCCGCTCATCGCGCGCGCGGCTGACGGCGGCCCGGACTGCACCGCGCTGTTTGCGCACATTGCATCGGCGCCGGGCATCTATCGGGGACTGATGACAGGCGATTCGGCGGCCACGGTGGCCGGCCTTTTGCGCGAGTGCTTCGAGATGCGGCTTGCGGCTCTTTACAGCCCGGTCGATAACGTCGGGAGGACGGTGCCACCGGCCCTGCAACTCCGTGCGTGTGCCGCCATCCTGCTCGCGCAGGTCGAATGGTGGCTCGATCAACCCACTGCAGACTCGCCTGAAGCGATGCAGTGCTACCTGGCCGCGATGCTCCGTGGTTTGCAATGGCACTACGACAACGCGGCTCCCATCGGAACCCGCTGAATTCTGGCGCAGTCCGCATCATCAAACAGCGCGCAGTCGTACGTGGAACAGGCGAACGGGCAAGGCCGCCACG
>CADCUA010000071.1 GCA_902805755.1 uncultured Lysobacter sp. | reverse complement strand
TGTCGGCGGCGCGCGCGCTCGCGCTGCACACGCAACTCGATGCACGAACCATCGCGGTCGAAGCGCTGAACATCGCCGGCGACGTGTGCATCTACACGAACCGCAACATCGTCGTCGAAGAACTCTGAGCGGCCGCCCGCGCTTTCGCCTGACGACGACAACCCCTCGCCACACTGACCGCCCGCGATCGCGGGCGCCACGAGCCCATCATTCCATGCCGCATCGACCCGACACGTCCAACGCCACCATGACTCCGCGCGAAATCGTGCAGGAGCTCGATCGCCACATCATCGGCCAGCAGGCGGCCAAGCGTGCGGTTGCGATCGCGCTGCGCAACCGCTGGCGGCGCATGCAGCTCGAGCCCGAGCTGCGCAACGAGGTGATGCCGAAGAACATCCTCATGATCGGCCCGACCGGCGTCGGCAAGACCGAGATCGCGCGCCGCCTGGCCACGCTTGCGAACGCGCCGTTCGTGAAGGTCGAGGCCACGCGCTTCACCGAGGTGGGCTATGTGGGCAAGGACGTCGAGCAGATCGTGCGCGATCTGGCCGACACCGCGGTCAAGCTCTATCGCGAGCAGGCCAAGCAGCGCGTGCGCAACCAGGCCGAAGAGCGCGCCGAGGAACGCATCCTCGATGCATTGCTGCCCAAGCGCACGGTAACGACCGTGTTCGGTTTCGGTGGCGACGAGGCGGCCGAGCCGGAACCGTCGGCGCAGGAAAGTGAGACCCGCGCGAAGCTGCGCAAGCGCCTGCGTGCGGGCGAACTGGACGATCGTGAAATCGAGATCGAAACCTCGGTGAATGTCGGCGTCGACATCATGGCGCCGCCGGGCATGGAGGAAATGGGCCAGCAGCTGCGGCAGATGTTCGCGCAGGTGGCCGGTGCGAAGACGCACAAGAAGACGTTGCAGATCCGCACCGCGCGCGTGCAGCTGATCGACGAGGAAGCGCTGCGGCTGGTCAACGAGGACGACGTGCGCGAAGCGGCGATCGAAGCGTGCGAGCAGCACGGCATCGTGTTCATCGACGAGATCGACAAGGTCGCCAAGCGCGCCGAGGCCGGCATGAGCGGCGGCGACGTGTCGCGCGAAGGGGTGCAGCGCGACCTGCTGCCGCTGGTGGAAGGCTCGACCGTGAGCACGAAGTACGGCTCGGTGAAGACCGACCATATCCTGTTCATAGCGTCCGGCGCATTCCATCTCGCCAAGCCCAGCGACCTGATTCCCGAGCTTCAAGGGCGCTTTCCGATCCGTGTGGAACTCACCGCGCTGACGAAGGACGATTTCGTGCGCATCCTCACCGAGCCGAAGGCCGCGCTGACCACGCAGTACGTTGAGCTGCTGCGCACAGAAGGCGTCGAGCTCGAGTTCGCGCCGGACTCGATCGAGCGCCTGGCCGAGATCGCCGCGCAGGTGAACGAGCGCCAGGAGAACATCGGCGCGCGTCGCCTGCACACGGTGCTCGAGCGGCTGCTGGACACGTTGAGCTTCGAAGCGCCTGACCGCGGCGGCCAGTCGATGCGCATTGACCGCGCCTATGTCGACACGCACCTGGGCGAGCTGGTCAAGGACCCGGACCTGAGTCGCTACATTCTCTGAGGCCTGTCGCTGCCGCGCTTGGGTGCGGCGTGGGTGGTAGCACCCAACCGAATCGGCAGTTCCGGCACATCGAAGTGCCGGCTGAATGGTTTTATTTGTGTTGCGTCGCAGCACGCAGTGTGCTGGGCGTTCTGTTAAGGTCGGGATTCGCGTCGCCAGGGAAGGGAGCACGCGGTCCCATTTTCGACCTTGACCTGGAGATGCACCCGATGAAGCAACACAAGCTCGCCGTCGCGCTGGCTGCGGCCGCTGTCCTCGCCTCCGCCACTGCGTTTGCCGGCAAGCCGGACCCGAACCGGGTCATGGTCAAGTTCAAGCCCGGCGCCGCGGCGCAGGCCGAATCCGCTGTCCGCGCTGCCGGTGGCCGCGTGCATCTCAAGCTCAACCGCCAGAATGTCATCGCGGTGAGCGTCCCGGCGGCCGCGCTGCAGGGCCTGCGCAACAACCCGAACATCGAATACGTCGAGCTCGACGCGCCGCGCTACGTGCGTGGCCAGACCACGCCGTACGGCATCAAGAACGTGCAGGCGCCGGAAACCTGGGCCGTCGGCGCGCAGGGCAGTGGCATCAAGGTCTGTGTGATCGACTCGGGTATCAATGCGAACCATGAGGATTTCGCCGGCGTTTCGATGACCGGTTATGCCAGCGCAGGCCAGAGCTGGAACACCGACAGCTGCGGCCACGGCACGCACGTCGCCGGCACGATCGCTGCGGTCAACAACACCACCGGCGTCGTCGGCGTCAGCCCGGGCAAGGTCTCGCTGCACATCGTCAAGGTGTTCGACGGCGAAAGCTGCGCATGGAGCTACGCCTCCACGCTGGTCGACGCGGCGACGCGCTGCGGCGACGCGGGCGCGAAGGTCATCAACATGAGCCTGGGCGGCGGCGGTGCGAGCCGTACCGAAGAAGCCGCATTCAACGACCTCAACGCCAAGGGCGTGCTGAGCATCGCCGCGGCCGGCAACGACGGCAACAACACGCAGAGCTACCCGGCGTCCTACGCCAGCGTGGTGTCGGTGGCTGCGGTCGACCAGAACAACGTCAAGGCCGATTTCTCCCAGTTCAACAGTGCGGTCGAGATCGCTGCGCCGGGCGTGGGCGTGCTCAGCACCTACCCGTTCCGCGACGCGTCGCTGACGGTCGGTGCCACTGCGTACATGGCGTCCGCACTGACCGGCTCGATGCAGGGCAACGTCAATGGCGCGCTGGTCAACGGCGGCCTGTGCGATGCGGTCGGCAGCTGGAGCGGGCGCGTGGTCCTTTGCGAGCGCGGCAGCATCAGCTTCGCTGCCAAGGTCAACAACGTCACTGCCGGTGGCGGTATCGCGGCGGTCATCTACAACAACGTGGCCGGCGGTTTCTCCGGCACGATGGGTGACGGCGTGACCTCGACGATCCCGGGCATGACCATCAGCCAGGAAGACGGCAGGGCGCTCGTCGCGAACTCGCTCGGCCAGACCGGCAACGCGAGCACGGTGTACGAAGCGAACACCAGCGGTTACGCCTACCTCGACGGCACGTCGATGGCGACGCCGCACGTGGCCGGTTCCGCGGCGATCATCTGGAGCGCGAAGCCGACTGCGACGAACACGCAGGTGCGCGATGCGATGAACTCCACCGCGCTCGACCTCGGTGCGGCCGGTCGTGACGTCAACTTCGGCTACGGCCTGGTGCAGACGTTCAAGGCGACGGAGAAGCTTGTTGGCGGTGGCACCACCGAGCCGGTGACGGCTCCGGCGAACCTGACGGCCACCAAGACCACGGTGAAGGGCAAGCTGAACGTCAACCTGGCTTGGACCGCCGGCGACGTTACCGTCGACGTGTACCGCGGCACCACGAAGATCGCGTCGGCGATCAGCAACACCGGCAAGTACACCGATGCGCCGCGCGTTCGTGGCTCCGGCACGCTGACCTACAAGGTCTGCAACGCCGGCACGGCCACCTGCTCGAGCAATGCCTCGGTCACGTACTGAGTCAGTTGATACAGGCAAGTCCGGAGGGCCCGCATTGCGGGCCCTCTTTTTTTGTCCGGCATGGCCCACGCCCGTCGGCTGCGGTCACGGTGCGATAATCGCGCCATGACCGACCACGATCCCCGCCGCGACACCACCCATTTCGGCTTCCGCGACGTGCCCACCGGCGAGAAGCAGAAGCTCGTCGGCGAGGTGTTTTCGTCGGTCGCGCGCAAGTACGACCTCATGAACGACCTGATGTCGCTCGGCGTGCATCGCGCATGGAAGCGCTATTTCGTCTCCACCTCGCAGGTCAAGCGCGGCGACCGCGTGCTCGACCTCGCCGGCGGCACCGGCGACATCGCGATGCTGCTGCGCGAGCGCGTCGGTGATGCGGGCGCGGTCGTGCTGGGCGACATCAACGGCGAGATGCTGCGCGTCGGGCGCGACCGCATGATCGACCGCGGCCGCGTGTCGGGCTTCGAGTACGTGCAGTGCAACGCCGAGACGCTGCCGTTTCCGGATGCAAGCTTCGACCTGGTCACGATCGCGTTCGGCCTGCGCAACGTCACCGACAAGGACGCCGCGCTGCGCGAGATGCACCGCGTGCTGAAGATCGGCGGGCAGGCGCGCGTGCTGGAGTTTTCCGAAGTCAAAGCCGAGTGGTTCAAGCCGATCTACGACTTCCACTCGTTCAACGTGCTGCCGAAACTCGGCCAGCTGTTCGCGGGCGATCCCGACAGCTACCAGTACCTGGCCGAAAGCATCCGCA
>CADCUA010000070.1 GCA_902805755.1 uncultured Lysobacter sp. | reverse complement strand
ACAGCTCGCACGCCGGCTCTACGTCGACGACAGCAGCGGCATCCGCCTGCTCGACGACCTGCGCGATGCGGGCCTGGTCGTGGCTGACGCCGACGGCTGGCGCTATTACCCGGCCGATTCCACGCTGGACGCCGTCGTCGAGCAACTGGCCGGCGTGTACGCGCGCCACGTCGTCGCGATCACCGAACTGATCCATTCCTCGTCGGAACGCAAGGCGCACCGCTTTGCCGACGCGTTCCGTTTGCGCAAGGAGTCCTGAGATGGCCGTATGGATCTATGCGCTGTGTGCACTGACCGCCGCGACGTGCGCGGCGCTGCTGCTGATGGGCGCCCGCCGCGCCGGTTCGCGCATGCTGTTCTGGAGCGGGCTGTGCTTCGGCTTTCTCGCGATCACCAATGCACTGGTCGTGGTCGATGCGCTGCCCGGCATCATGCCGGGCTGGGACTTCGGCATGATGCGCCTGGTCAGCTCGCTGATCGGCGTGTCGCTGCTGCTGTACGGCCTGATCGTGGAGGAGAAATAACATGTCGCTGTTCCTGCTCGGCGCGATCGCCATGGGCTGCGCGATCGCGGCGCTGTACTTCTTCCGCTTCTGGCGCGACAGCCGCGACCGCTTCTTCCTGTGGTTCGGCCTGTCGTTTCTGATCGAGGCGATCAACCGCGCGGTGTTCGCGTACGGCGGCGCGGTGTACGAGGAAGCGCAGCTGTACTACCTGATCCGCCTCGGCTCCTATGGGCTGATCCTCTGGGCGATCCTGGAAAAGAACCTGCCCCGACGCGCGCGTTCCTGACGCATTCGCACGCGGCCGCGCCCCGCGCGGATGCTACGATTCGCGCACGGGCCTATAGCTCAATGGTTAGAGCAGGGGACTCATCGAAAGGTGCCGCCGCGCGGAAACGCGCGGACGGGAACGGGATGAATTCAGGGAACCCTCAGCGGCGCGCAGCAATGCGCGGACGGTGGCAACCCTGAGCCAAGCCGGCGGTACACCGCCGGAAGGTGCAGAGACTACCTGGGGGCTTCAGTGCCCTTGATAACAGGCTCGAGCGTCCCGCACCCTCCCAGCCACGGCTGCGGGTGAAGAGATAGTCCGCGCCATCGGGAAACCGGTGGGTTACGCGAATCCCTTGGTTCCAGGTTCGAGTCCTGGTGGGCCCATCAGATAGCTGGTTGTCCGCATCCAGCGACAATGGCATTACGACACAAGCCGCGCATTAGGCGCGGCTTTTTTTGTCGGCGCACATTTTCT
>CADCUA010000069.1 GCA_902805755.1 uncultured Lysobacter sp. | reverse complement strand
TGAATACAGATATCACAGCGAAAGAGAGGAATCGCCATGAAGAACGTGATTCGACAATTGGCCGCGGGCGGCCTGCTGGCGCTGGCGGCCGGCGCCGCATCGGCCGAGGTGACCGTGAACTATGTCCAGCCCGAGCGTTTCTCGGATTTGCCATTTCCAACGTGGGAACGGGAGGCCGTGCTGAAGGACCTGACCCGCCATTTCAACAGGCTGGGCGCCCAGCTGCCGCCGGGGCAGAATCTGCGCGTGGAGGTGCTCGACGTCGACCTGGCCGGGCGCGAATACCCCGGCCGTGGGGCGCGTGACCTGCGCATCGTGAAGCACGTGGACTGGCCGCGCATCGACCTGCGCTTTGCAGTCGAGCAGAATGGCCAGGTGCTGCGCAGCGGCGAGGCGCAGCTGCGCGACATGGCCTTCATGGACCGCGTCAGCCGCTACAGCGACACCGACTCGCTGCAACACGAGAAGCGCATGATCGACGACTGGTTTTATTCGGCGATTGTCCCGCGCGAACGCGCCGCCCGGCGCTGAACGCAGCGGGGCGCCTGGCCCCGCGGCGTCGTTCTCCCATGATGCACATGCGTGCCGGTATTCACCGGCACGTTTTTTTACTGCACCCGCGGCTCGCGCGAGCGCACGGCCTGAACCTTGTAGTCCGGCGGCACCGTGAACAGCGCGGCGTCGGGTTCGCCGCGCCGCAAGCCTTCGAGGCGGTACACGTAGTCGCCGCTGCGCGGGTCGCTGTGCTTGGCGTACACCGTCACCTGCAGTTCCGGCGCATACCAGGACTCATCGGCGACCACGATCGGGTTGCGGTTGCCTACTTCTCCAGCGGGAATCTCGTAGCTGCGCAGCTTGCCCTCGGCGCGCACGCCGTCGAACTCGCGCGTGCCCAGGTCGCGGGTGTTTGCCTTGGCCGCCCATTTCATGTCGCCCGCCGCGTTCGCGACGATGGCGCCGAGTTGCGGGCCGAACTGCGGGCCGAACATCGGGCCAAACGCCGGGCCGAACGGGAAGCCGCCGTGCATGCCAAACTCCGGACCCGCGCCCGGGCCGGCTGCATCGCCGGGCCCACGGGGAAGGCGGATCACGCGCACCGTTTCGCGCTGGCCGTCCTTGTCCCGCTCCACATGGACGGCAGTGCGCTCGCCCGCCTTCGGCTCGGCCACCTGGCGTTCCACTCTTTGTCGTTCGACCCGATGTCGCTCGACGACATCTTGCTCGACACCTGCTTCACGCTCGAGCCGGGGG
>CADCUA010000068.1 GCA_902805755.1 uncultured Lysobacter sp. | reverse complement strand
GCGGCCGATATGTGCTGAACCCGCGTATTTTCTCGCTGCTGTAACAAACGACCCCGGGTGCAGGCGGAGAAATCCAGCTGACGGATGCGATTGCTGCGCTGCTGAAAGAAGAAATGGTCAATGCGTACCGCTTCCAGGGCCGCCGATTCGACTGCGGCACGCACCTCGGCGTGATCGAAGCGACCATCCGCTTCGCACTCGACCACGAAACGCTGAGCGAGCCTGCGCGTCTGCTGATGCAGAGCGTGCTTGCCGAGCGGGGTCTCGCGCAGGTGGCGTAATGCCTGCCTGAAGGTATCCTCCCGTCCCATGCGGGCGGGAGGTGCGGACATGAGCCAACTGGGGAGTTTCTACCGGGCGAATGCACCGCCGCGAGCGGCATCTGCGCCGCTGCAAAGCCGCGTTGAAGCCAGCGTCTGTGTCATCGGAGGCGGCTTCGCTGGGCTCAACACGGTCGTTGGTCTCGCGGAACGTGGATGCGACGGCGCGATCCTGCTCGAGTCGAACGAAGTCGGTTTTGGCGCATCAGGGCGCAATGGAGGCTTCGTATTCGGCGGCTTCTCCCGCGGCGAAAGCGCATTGCTGCGGGACCTGGGCCCTGACCGTGCCCGTAAGCTTTACCACGGAACGATCGATGCCGTCGACCTGATCAGGCAGCGCATCCATCGATACAACATCGCCTGCGATGCGCGGTTCGATGGGGTTCTGTGGGCAAACTGGTTCCGCGACGACTCGGTACTCGAGGCGAGGCAGCGGTTGCTACGCGAGGCGTACGGCGTCGAGTGGCAATATGTTGAGCCGGACGCATTGCGAGACAAAGTGCGCAGCCGCCGGTATCACGGCGCGCTGTTCGAGCCCGACGCCTTCCACTTCGACCCGCTCAAATATGCACGAGGCCTCGCAGATGTCGCGAGCGCGCGTGGGGTTTGTGTGCACGAAAACAGCGCGGTCACGGCGCTCGAGCGCGATGGCAGCGGCTGGCGGGTTACCACTGCCAGCGGCGAAGTCCGCGCGCGCGATGTCGTGCTTGCCTGTGGCGGTTATCTGGCAGGGTTACGAAAACCGGTGGACGCAGCTGTGCTGCCGATCGCGACCTATGTGATGGTGACCGAGCCGCTGGGCGATCGGTTGCAGGACATCCTCGCCACACATGCAGCCGTTTACGACACGCGCTTCGCTTTCGACTATTACCGACCGTTGGCTGACACCCGACTCCTCTGGGGCGGGCGCATTTCAGTGCGCGACCGTTCGCCGGA
>CADCUA010000067.1 GCA_902805755.1 uncultured Lysobacter sp. | reverse complement strand
AACTGGAATGTTCAGTACCACTTCGGTGCCGTGCGCATGCGCGCTGGTCACTATCAGCTCGCCGCCATGCCCGGCCACGCGTTCATGCAGGTCGAGCAGGCCGAAACTGCAGGGTTTGCGCGGGGCGGCCGGGTCGAAGCCGATGCCGTTGTCGGCGATGCGCATCGCGAGCACGCCGCCGGCCGCGTCGAGCCGCACATGGACGCGGCTGGCCAGCGAATGGCGGAACACGTTGTTCAGGCATTCCTGGAGCACCCGGTAGACGGTCAGCAGGGCTTCTTCGCCCATGACCAGTTCGTCGATGCTGGCCCCGCCCGCGAGCTCGCAGGCAATACCGCTGGCGCGCGTAAATTTGCGCAATTCCATCTCGACGGTGGCATGCAGACCCAATTCCAGGCCCGAGGGACGCAGTTCGCCCAGCAGGCCCTTGACCGTGCGTAGCGTCACGTCAACGTTGTCGAGCGCCGCGCCGATGCGGTCGCGCAGGCGGTAGTGGCGGTTGGTCGTGTGCTGGTGCAGCATGACGATGTCGATGCGCAGCGCCAGCAGGTTCTGGGCGAGCGAATCGTGCAGCTCCTGCGAAATGCGCTTGCGTTCGTCTTCGCGCGTGGCCAGCTGGTGGGCAAGGAGCTCGTGCAGTTTTTGTTCGGAAGCGCGCAGCGCGTCTTCGGCTTTCTCGAGTGCGAAAATCTTTTCGACCAGCGCCTGGTTGACCAGCATCTGGTTCTGCATCAGGCGCACGAGCGCAGCGTCGCGCTCGTCACCAATCGTGTCCGCCGTCCCTTCGCGCTTGCCCAGCAGCCTGTTCAGGCGCCGGCCATGGGCCTCGCCGTCGCGGTCAGGAATATGTGTACTCATATTTGAGGAACGAAATTGATTCGCCGCAATCTAATCAGTGAATATGACTGCTACCTGTCCTGACGCTAGGGATTTTCGACCAACAAGTCAAGGAAAAGCCGTGGCAGGCGATGAAATGTGCTGATGTCTGGACGAATCCACATACCCGCGCGAGGCTGGCGCGCACGCATGCTCCTCGTCTGGCAGGCGGAGGCGGCGCTAGCGTGGTGGGTCAACGCACCTGCCCGAGGGCAGACGACAGGTTGAAGCGTGCCTGCTGCTCATGGCGCGCAGCGAAGTACGGGGTCAGGTAGATCCGCTCGCGCGCGAGGAAGCCCTGCAGCACCTCGCCGCGCTTCCTGGCGAACAGGGACGCGGGTACATGGGCATACTCGGCGCGGATCTGGCGCTCGTATTCG
>CADCUA010000066.1 GCA_902805755.1 uncultured Lysobacter sp. | reverse complement strand
GAAGGTTCGTTGCGCGTGGCGATATCCACGAGTGCAGGCAGATCAAGAATCAGTGCGACTTCGCCCGTCCCGAGAATCGTCGAGCCGCTGATGCCACGCAGGCCTTCGAACAATCGTCCGAGCGGCTTGATGACCGTCTGGAATTCACCCAGCAGCGCATCGACCACGATGCCCGCGCGCTGGCCCGCGCAATTGACGACGACGACGTTCTCGCGTCGCGCGCGGTCGCCGGTGAGCCCGAGTTGGTCGCGCAGGCGCAACAGCGGCAGCGGCTGTCCACGCAGATCGAGATAGCCGACATCGCCCGACAGATTCGCGGGCATCTCGACGCACTCGGCGATCAGGTCCAGCGGCAGCACGTAGCTCGAGCCGGCCGAACCGACGAGGAAGCCTTCGATGATCGCCAGCGTCAGCGGCAGTCGGATGCGGATCGTCGTGCCCTGGCCAGGCACGCTGTCGATATCGACGGTGCCGCGCAGTGCGTTGATGTTCCGCCGCACCACGTCCATGCCTACGCCACGGCCGGAGAGGTTTGTAACGGCCGCGGCGGTAGAGAAGCCGGGTTCGAAGATCAGTTGCAGAATCTCGTGCTCGGCCGGCGTATGCCCTGCCGCAACGAGGCCGCGCTCGCGCGCTTTTGCCAGAATGCGTTGGCGATCCAGCCCGGCACCGTCGTCGCTGATCTCGATCAGGATGCCGCCGGCTTCGTGGCGCGCGTTGAGCGAGATGCGACCCGCTGCCGGCTTGCCGCGCGCGATGCGCACGTCCGCCGCTTCGATGCCGTGGTCGGCCGCGTTGCGCACCAGGTGCAGCAGTGGATCGGCGAGTTTTTCGACCACCGACTTGTCCAGCTCGGTGTCGGCGCCGTCGATGACGAGTTCAAGTTCCTTGCCGATCTCACGCGAGACTTCGCGCAGCACGCGATGGAAGCGCGAGAACGTCTCGCCGATCGGCACCATGCGAAGGCGCAGTGCGCGATCGCGGATGTCTTCAACGAGTCGCGATACAACCGACTGCGCTTCGACCAGCGGCGTATTGCCGGAGCATTCGGCGATCAACGACGCGCCGGCGCCGGCGATCACCATTTCGCCGACCAGGTTGATCAGCTCGTCGAGTTTGTCCGCGCGCACGCGCACCCAACCGGTATCGCCCTGCGCAGTCGTCGTGGGCGGCGTTGCCGGCGTATTCGATGCGCTGTTGCGTATGCGGCTCTGCTTGTCCAGCGCCGCGTCGATGATCTCCGGAGCGATGAGCTTCTGTT
>CADCUA010000065.1 GCA_902805755.1 uncultured Lysobacter sp. | reverse complement strand
GGCTCAGTTTGCTCAGCTGTCTGCTCAGCTGTCTGCTGGTCTGCATGCCAGCCCGGCTGGCGCCCATTCTGTCTTTCATCCAGGAGAATCCATGCGTTTCACCCACGTCGTTCGCATCTCCGCGCTGGCCGTTTGCCTGGCCGCCGCTTACCCGTCCCATGCCGCCGCGCAAGGCGCAACGCCGGCAACGGCCGCCAAACCGGCCAAACCGGCCAAGGCGGTGCAAAAGACGCCGAAGCGCTACACCATCGAACAGTTCATGGCGACCACCTCGGTGACGGGCGCCTCGTTCAGCCGCGACGAAAAGCAGATCCTGTTTTCGAGCAATGCGTCCGGCATCTTCAATGCCTATGTGCTGCCGGTCACGGGCGGCACGCCGCGTGCGCTGACCAATTCCAGCACCGACAGCACCTATGCCGTCGGCTTCTTCTACAACGACGACCGCATCCTGTTCACCCGCGACAAGGGCGGCGACGAGCGCAACCACCTGTTCGTGCGCGAACTCGACGGCAGCGAGCGCGACCTGACGCCGGGCGACAAGCACAAGGCCTCGTTCGCCGGCTGGCAGCCCGACGGCAACGCCTTCTACGTGGCCACCAACGAGCGCGACCCGAAATACTTCGACCTGTACCGGTACGACGCGAAGACCTACGCGCGCACGCTGGTCTACCAGAACGACACCGGCCGCACCGTGCAGAGCATCAGCCGCGACGGCCGCTGGCTCGCGCTCGGCAAGCCGAACACCACGGCCGACAGCGACATCTACCTCTATGAAGTGGCCACGAAACAGACCAAGCACCTGTCGCCGCACAAGGGAACGGCCAGCTACAGCGCCGAAGCCTTCGACCCGGAGTCGAAGCGCCTGCTGTTCACCACCAACGACGGCGGCGAGTTCACGCGCGTGCGCGCCTACGACCTCGCCACCGGCGCCGTGACCGACGTCGAAAAAGCCGAGTGGGACCTCGTCGGCACGACGTATTCGCGCAACGGCCGCCACCGCATCAGCTATGTCAACGAGGACGGCAGCATCCGCCTGCGCGTGGTGGAAAGCGCCGGCGCCGCAGGGAACGCGCAAGAGAAGCCGGTGCCGATGCCGAAGCTGGCCGGCGAGATCCGCCAGGCGAGCTTTTCGCCGAGCGGCAACCTGGTCGCGTTCTACGTGAACGGGGACCGCTCGCCGAACAACCTGTACGTGCACGACCTGCGCAGCAAGAAGACCACGCAACTGACGCGCAGCCTGAGCCGCGAGATCGACCCGGACGACC
>CADCUA010000064.1 GCA_902805755.1 uncultured Lysobacter sp. | reverse complement strand
TACACCGGCATCCCGTATGTACCCGAATCCGCGGCTGAAGTCGCTGCCGCAGCGGTACACCCGGATGACGTTCCACGGACGATGAGCGAATTCCAGCGTGCGCTCGAAACCGGCAGCACGTTCGAACTGGAGCATCGCATCCGCGCGTCCTCGGGCGAGTACCGCTGGTTCCTGGTGCGGGCCCAGACCGAACTCGATCCAGCGACCGGCATGCCGCATCGCTGGTACGGCGCGTCAGTGGATATCCATGACCGGCGGATCGCCGAGCAGGCGCTTGCCGAGACCGACCGGCGCAAGGACGAGTTTCTCGCCACCCTGGCCCACGAGCTGCGCAATCCCCTCGCGCCGATCCGCACCGGCCTCACCCTGCTCAACATGAACCCGCCACCGGACGCGGCCGCGCGCACGCGGGACGTCATGGGCCGCCAGATCACCCACATGGTGCGCCTGATCGACGACCTGCTCGACGTTTCGCGCATCAACAGCAACAAGATCGAGCTCAGACGTGAACGGCTCGACGTCCGTTCGGTCGTCGACGAAGCGATCGAAGCGAACCGCCCTGCGATCGACCAGGCCGCGCACCGGCTGTTTGTCTCGCTGCCGGCCAAACCGCTGTATGTGGAAGCCGACCGGACGCGACTGGTGCAGGTGCTCGGAAACCTCCTCACCAATGCGGCGAAATACACGCCGCATGGCGGGCGCATCGAGGTGTCCGTCGATTCGAGCGAGAGCGAGGTGCTGCTGTGCGTGCGCGACAGCGGCGTCGGGATCGACGCGGCTGCGCTGGATCGCATCTTCGACATGTTCACGCAGGTGCCGGGCCAGGCGCATCGTGCAGAGGGTGGGCTGGGCATCGGGCTTTCGCTGGTAAAGCGGCTGGTGGAGATGCACGGCGGCTCGGTGAGTGCCGAGAGCGAAGGGCGCGACGCTGGCACGACATTCCGCGTCAGCTTGCCGCAGTCACCTGGCAGCGCGCCCTCCACGCCGGGCCTCAAGGCGTTCGACGACACCAACGGGCGACAGGCACTGGACGTGCTCGTCCTCGATGACAACGTCGACGCTGCCGAAATGATGAGGGCGGTCCTTGAGGCGTCCGGGCACCGGGTGTCGGTGGCGCATTCGGGTCGTGATGCAATCAGTCTGGTAACCGCACGCAGCCCCGACGTCGCCTTCCTCGACATCGGCCTGCCGGGCATGGACGGCTACGAGGTCGCCCGCCGCTTGCGCGACATGCAAACGAGCAGGCCGATCACGCTGGTCGCACTG
>CADCUA010000063.1 GCA_902805755.1 uncultured Lysobacter sp. | reverse complement strand
GTAGATGTTCTGGAATTCGTAGGCTTCGGTGTCGGCCGTGCCGGTCATGCCCGACAGCTTGCCGTACATGCGGAACAGGTTCTGGAACGTGATCGACGCGAGCGTCTGGTTCTCGCGCTGGACCGGCACGCCTTCCTTCGCTTCGACCGCCTGGTGCAGGCCATCGGACCAGCGACGACCCGGCAGCGTGCGGCCGGTGAATTCGTCGACGATGACCACTTCGCCGTCGCGCACGATGTAATCGACATCGCGCTGGTAGATCGCATGCGAGCGCAGCGCGGCGTTGAGATGGTGCACGACGCTGATGTTGCTGCCCGAGTACAGGCTGTCGTCCTCGGCAATGATGCCGGCCTCGCGCAGGAGCACTTCTGCGTGCTCCTGCCCGGCTTCGGACAGGTGCACCTGCTTGCCCTTCTCGTCGACCCAGAAGTCGCCCTCGCCTTCCTCGGTCGCCTGCCGCACCAGCTGCGGCACGATGCGGTTGACCTTGATGTACAGCTCCGGCGATTCATCGGCCGGGCCGGAGATGATCAGCGGCGTGCGCGCCTCGTCGATCAGGATCGAGTCGACCTCGTCGACGATCGCGTAATGCAGGCCACGCTGGAAGCGGTCTTCCTTCGACAGCGCCATGTTGTCGCGCAGGTAGTCGAAGCCGAACTCGTTGTTCGTGCCGTAGGTGATGTCGGACGCGTACGCCGCGCCCTTGTCCGCGTGCGGCATGCCCGGATACACGACGCCGACCGACAGGCCGAGCCAGTTGTAGAGCTTGCCCATCCACGCCGAGTCGCGTCGCGCGAGGTAATCGTTGACGGTGACGACATGCACGCCCTTGCCTTCGAGCGCGTTGAGGTACACGGGCAGCGTCGCGACCAGCGTCTTGCCTTCGCCGGTGCGCATCTCGGCGATCTTGCCCAGGTGCAGCACCATGCCGCCGATCAGCTGCACGTCGTAATGCCGCATGCCGAGCACGCGGCGGCTGGCCTCGCGGCAGACCGCGAACGCTTCGGGCAGCAGCTTGTCCAGCGCTTCGCCGTTCGCGATGCGCTGCTGGAACTCGGGGGTCTTCGCCTTGAGCTCGTCGTCGCTGAGCTTCTCCATGTCCGCTTCGAGCGCGTTGATGCGCGCCACGGAGCGTTGCAGTTGGCGCAGCAGGCGTTCGTTGCGACTGCCGAAGACACGGGTAAGCAGGCTGTTGAGCATGGTGGGGCCGAAAGAGTGGAATCAGGACGGGAATCGGCCGGCGGGCGTGGCCCGCCACCGGTGTACCGGCAATAAAAAAGGCGCCGCGCGCCTTTTACCGCATCGGACATTGTAGCTGGGGGCTTGCCCCCCGCCTATCAAGCCACGGTCGCGCTATCGCCGCACCGGCATGCGCGGCGATAGCGAGAAGCCCTGATGCAGGGTTCAGCCGCGGCGTACGCCGTTGCGGCGCAGGAACTGGTGCGGGTTGACCACGCGACCGTCCTGCCAGACTTCGAAATGCACGTGTGCACCGGTGGAACGGCCGGTGGAGCCGGCCTTGGCGATCTCCTGCCCTGCCCGCACGAGCTGCCCGACCGGGCGCGTCAGTTTCGAGTTGTGCGCATAGCGCGTGACATAGCCATTGCCGTGGTCGATCTCGACGGTGTTGCCGTAGCCGGCGCGATCGCCGGAATAGCTCACGACGCCATCGGCCACTGCGAGCACGGGGTCGCCCACGTTCGCGCCGAAATCGATGCCCTTGTGGAACTGGCTGCCGCCGAGGATCGGGTCGGCGCGCTCGCCGTAACCGGAAGTGATGTACTTGCCGGCGATCGGTTCGCGCGAGGGCACTGCGTTGACGTCCATCTGCTGATCGAGAAGAAGCGACTCGAGCACGGCGAGCTGGTGCCCCGACGCGGCGAACTCGCTGGAAACACGCTTGAGCCCCGCTTCCAGCTCCGCACGCGGCATGTCGCGCACCTCGCCATCGCCACCCACGCCCACGGGCTTGCCGAAATCGAACTCGCCGTCCTGCAACTGGCCAACGCGCGTCAGGCGCTCGCCCAGGGCGTTGAGCCGGTTCGCCTCGGCTTGCAACTCGCCCAGCCGCGCTGCCAGCGCATTGAGTTCGCGCTGGGCCTCGCGACGGCTCGCGTCGATCTGCAACTGCTGCTGCACCAGCTGCTCGCGCACGTGCAACGTGCTGCTTACGCCGATGGATGCGCCGGCCGTCGCGCCGAGGCCGAGCAGTAACGCCGCCGATAGCAGCGGCCGGCGGGCGGCGCGTTCGATGGCGTTATGCCATCTGCTCTTACACTGCTGGGCCTGTGCGGCTGGCCCGGTCGTAGCATTGTTTGGATAGGTCATGTCCGATGTCTGATTCGCGATCCCTCCCGCGACGCCCCTCGACCCCGCGCGCTGCGCTCGATGCGCTGCTTGCGGAGCCGGCAGGCGACCCGATCCGGCGAGCACTGTGGCTCGACGAGCTGGACCGTCGGTTTCGTCCCTATCTACCGCCCTCGCTCGCCGCGCATGCGCGGCTGGCCAATCTGGAACGCGGAAGACTCGTGTTTGTCGTCGATGCTCCGGTGTGGCGCGCAAGACTGCGGCTTGCAGCACCGGAACTGCTCGACGTCGCCCGTTCCTTCGGGCTGGATGCACAGCAACTCGTCGTGAAGACGACCGTTGCCACCGTGCCCGCGGCGGAACCCGCACCACGCGCACCCATACCCATGTCCGCGGCTGCAAAGCACGCGTTGCGGACCGCCCTTGAATCGTTGCGCGAGCCGGATCCGGCGCCGCCCACGAAACGGGGCCGTCGCTAGCGACCAGATCAATCTGCGACCGGGATCACTGTCGGCGGGGCCCCGGCATCCTAGCGGCGGATCGCGGCCAGAGTGTTAAGCATTCAGAATGCGAACGCATCGATTTCGTTATGAAACCGTTACTTAGCGTCGTGCTTCATGGGTTGCCGACGAGCGGAAGGCTCGTGCGAGCAGCAAGGCGCTGCCGGTACTGGTCGCGTGCTGGTGCGGTCGCGAGATACGGTCAGGCCGGAATCGGGATGCCGTAAGCGACCGGCGCGGGCGCGGCGTCCGCAAAGGTGACCTCTTCCCACGCGGATTTCTCGGCGAGCAACGCGCGCACCAGCTGGTTGTTCAACGCATGGCCCGACTTGTGGCCTTCGTAGGCACCGATGATGGGCCGGCCGGCGAGATACAGGTCACCGACCGCATCAAGGATCTTGTGGCGCACGAACTCGTCGGCATAGCGCAGGCCGTCGTCGTTGAGCACGCGGAACTCGTCGAGCACGATCGCGTTGTCCATCGATCCGCCCAGGCCGAGATTGCGCTCGCGCATGTATTCCAGGTCGCGCATGAAACCGAACGTGCGTGCGCGGCTGACTTCGCGCACATACGACGCGGTGGAGAAATCGATCTGCGCGCGCGATTGCGACGCGGGGATGGCCGGGTGGTCGAAGACGACGGTGAAGCCGATGCGGAAGCCCTCGTGCGGCGTGAACCGCGCGAACTTGTCGCCTTCGCGCACCTCGACCGGCCGCGTGATGCGGATGAAGCGCTTCGGCGCGTTCTGCTCGGCAATGCCCGCCGATTGCAGCAGGAATACGAACGGACCGGCAGAGCCGTCCATGATCGGCACTTCCGGCGCGGACAGTTCGATATAGCAATTGTCGATGCCAAGCCCGGCCAGGGCCGACAGCACGTGCTCGACGGTCTGCACCTTGCCCGGACCGCAGGTCAGGCCGGTGCACAGCGTGGTCTCGGTGACGAGGTCCGCGCGCGCGGGGATTTCAAGCACGGGATCGAGATCGACGCGGCGGAACACGATGCCGGTGTCGATCGCGGCCGGGCGCAGCGTCAGGAAGACTTTCTCACCGCTGTGCAGGCCGACACCGGTCGCGCGGATCACGTTCTGGAGGGTGCGTTGACGCAGCATGGGATCGGACAGGTCCTGTAGCGGCAGGCGTCACCGGGCGGGCGCGCCGCCCTGAACGGCACGAAAGCGTAGCACGCGGATCGCTGAACCTTAACGGAGTAAGCCTGCGGCGGTCGACGCGGCATGCAGCAATAAAACGGCCGGTGCCGCGCGGAGCGACACCGGCCCAAAACCCCGGCGCAAGCCGGGGCAGATCAGGACATGACCTGGTAAATCAATCCGCCTGGCGACGCAGGAATGCCGGGATATCCAGATAGCTGTCGCTGCCGCCGAAGTCGGCGACGGCCGGCGTCGACGTGGGCTCGCTGCGCGTCGCACCGCCCCGCAGGCTGTTGCCGAAGCTCGGCATCGCCGGCTGCGGCGCGACGTACGGATCGGTCCCGCTTATCGGCATGCCGGTCGTGCCGTCGCGCACGAGCTGGATCGG
>CADCUA010000062.1 GCA_902805755.1 uncultured Lysobacter sp. | reverse complement strand
TCGCAAAAGGCGCCTTCGGGCGCCTTTTGCATTGGTGCGGACGCGCACCACGGATGTACACCGCGTGTACGTCTCTGCCCGGTCGGGCGCTGCGGTCCCGCGTGATCGTCACGTTCTTCGGCCAGCTTGGACTGGTGGATCTGCGGACCCAGGTCGCGGTCGGGTAGTTACCCTATCGGCTCGCTACGTATGCTATCGACTACTGAGCCCGGCTAACAGCGGCCGATAAGTGCACGACTGCTTCCACGCAAGGCGCGACGACGCTGCAGCCGGATCACGCAGTGCGTGCGAGCACCGGCGCCTGCCCGGCTGCAACCCGCCCACGTGGGGCGGCCCGATGCCCGCATTGCCTAATCGGACACGATGCGCGCGAGTGCCTGGCTGATCGTTGCCTCGCTCGTAGGCCGCACGAGTCGCTCGACTTCAACGCCATCCTGCAGAAACACGAGCGTCGGCCACAGCTTCACGCGATAGGATCGACCGAGCGGTCGGCCCGGCCCGTCCTCGACCTTGAAATGGCGCACATCGGGGTGAGCGGCCAGTGCCTGTTCGAGCAACGGCTGCGCCGCGATGCAATGGCCGCACCACGGAGTCCCAAACTCGACAAGGACTGATCCCTGCAGCGCGTCGACGTCTTCGCGCCGGGGCTCGGGTGAGGTGTAGTCGCGATTGATCGGCATGCGTCAGCTCTCCCGGAGGCCTTCCAGCACGGTATCCCGGTCCAAGTGATGGCCGGGCCTGCAGCGGTCGCGCAGCTCAGGTGAGCTCGAACGCGTCCGCGTCAAGCATGGCCGGGAAGCGTTCGCGGAACGCGGCCAGTTCCGGCGCGAGCAGCGTCGTCGTGCTGACCACTTCCATCTCGCCGCATTCGGTGATCGCGTGGCCGCTGAAATCGATCACGGCGCTTTCGCCTGCGTACGAATGCCCGTTGCCATCCGTCGCGACGCGGTTCACTCCGGCGACATAGCACAGGTTCTCGATCGCCCGCGCCCGCAGCAGCGTCTTCCACGGGTAGCTTCGTACCGACGGCCAGTTTGCGACGTAGATCAGCAGGTCGTAGTCGAGGCCGCCTTCGCGCTCGACGTTGAAGCGGTTGCGCGAGAACACCGGGAACCGCAGGTCGTAGCAGACCAGCGGACAGATGCGCCAGCCCTTCCACTCGACCACGAGCCGGTCTCGCCCTGCCGCATAACGCTCGTGCTCGCCCGCATAGCGGAACAGGTGGCGCTTGTCGTAGGTCTGCACGGTGCCGTCCGGCGTGACGAACA
>CADCUA010000061.1 GCA_902805755.1 uncultured Lysobacter sp. | reverse complement strand
TTTATGTTGCGCTGCACAGCAAACACGCGTAGCAAAGTCAATTGGACTTTGGTGCAAAACGTTATGCTCGATTCATCGCCGTTCATCTGGGTACACCTCACCATGCGCCTGTCCCTGTTGCTTATGAGCCTGATCGCCACGATGCCTGCCATCGCCGCCGAACCGCGCACCGCACTCGTCATCCATGGCGGCGCGGGCTTCGTGCCGAAGGACACCCTGAGTGCGAGTGACGTGCGCGACGTGCATGCCACGCTCAACCGGGCGCTGGACGCGGGCAATCGCATTCTCAAGAAGGGCGGCACCGCGCTCGATGCCGTGGAGGCCGCGGTGCTGGTGCTGGAGGAATCGCCTCGCTTCAACGCCGGCAAGGGCGCGGTGTTCAATGCGAAGGGCGGGCATGAGCTGGACGCTTCGATCATGGAGGGCCACACGCAGCGGGCTGGTGCCGTGGCCGGCGTAACCACCGTCCGCAATCCGATCCGCCTGGCGCGGGCGGTGATGGAGCACAGCCCGCACGTGATGCTCGCCGGCGCAGGGGCGGAAGCGTTTGCCGATACGCGCAAGGACATCCAGCGCGTGCCGAATTCATGGTTCGACACCGACCACCGGCGGCGGGCGCTGGAGAAGGCGCAGAAGGAAGAGGCCGCGAAGCAGTCCTCGCGCCCGCTGGAGGACGATGCGCCGAAGTATTTCGGCACGGTGGGCGCGGTTGCCCTCGACAAGCACGGGCATATCGCCGCGGCAACCAGCACCGGCGGCATGACGAACAAGAAGTGGGGCCGCGTCGGCGATGCGCCGATCATCGGCGCCGGCACCTGGGCCGATGCACGCTGCGGCGTCTCCGGCACCGGCTGGGGCGAGTTCTACATCCGCAACGCGGTCGCGCACGACATCTGCGCGCGGGTCGCCTACCGGGGTGATTCGCTGCAGGTCGCCGCGGAGGAAGTCATCAACAAGATCGTTCCGGCGGCCGGTGGCGACGGCGGGGCGATCGCGCTGGATGCACAGGGCAACATCGCGATGCCGTTCAACAGCGGCAGCATGTTCCGCGGCTGGATCCGCCCTGACGGCACTCGCGGCACTGCAATCCACGAGGATTGATGCACTGCTACGGCGCGGCCAGCCTCCAGGCGGGGCCAGTCTCGCGGGTGCTCCGGCCGCGGGGGCGGGCGTTGTGGCAAAATCCACGCCCGATTCCGTCGCCCGCCCGCCTGCATGACGATGCCCACGCCCTCCTGCTCCGGCCCTGATCGCGCGCCGGCGCGTGCGCGACGCGTGGGCTGACCGGCAATGGCGGACGAATTCGGCCACCTGCCGCGCGGCCCGGCGCGCATGCTGAAAGCCACCCGATGGTCGCTGCAGGGGCTGGCCGCCGCGTGGATGCACGAATCCTCGTTCCGGCTGGAGGTCTGCCTGTTCATCGTCATGGCCCCGCTGGGGTGGTGGCTGGGGCAGACGCCGGTGGAACGCGTGCTGCTGGTCGGCTCGCTGCTGCTGGTGCTGGGCATCGAACTGCTGAACTCGGCGATCGAGGCGGTCATCGAGCGCTACGGCGCCGAATTCCACGTGCTCGCCGGCCGCGCGAAGGACATGGGATCGGCCGCGGTGCTGATGTTCATGCTCAACGTGCTGCTGATCTGGGGCGCGATCCTCGGGCCCCGGCTGTTCGGCGCATGACGGCGCAGGCCGGCAAGCGCCACCCCTGTCATCCATGAATTACGACATCAGGACCCACCCGTGAACGAACTGCTGCTCGACCCGCAGACCTGGATCACGCTCATCACGCTGAGCTCGATCGAGATCGTGCTGGGCATCGACAACCTCGTCTTCATCTCCATCGCCGTCAGCAAGCTGCCGTACGCCGAGCGCGAACGCGCACGCAAGTTCGGCATCGCGGTCGCGTGCATCACGCGCATCCTGCTGCTGCTCACGCTGGCGTGGCTGGCGGGCCTGACCCATGACCTGTTCACGCTGTTCGGCCAGGGCATCTCGGTGCGCGACCTGGTGCTGGTGGTCGGTGGCCTGTTCCTGGTGGTCAAGGGTGGCAAGGAGATCCGCGACATCATTGTCGGCCACGGGGAGGCCGAGGACGTCCACACCCGGCCGGCCGCGTCGTTCGGTGCCGTCATCGCGCAGATCGCGATCATCGACATCGTGTTCTCGCTGGACTCGGTCATCGCCGCGGTGGGCATGGCGAACGAAACCATCATCATGGTGGTCGCGATCCTCGCGGCGGTCGCGGTGATGCTGCTCGCGTCCAAGCCGCTGGGCGAGTTCATCGACCGCAACCCGACGGTGAAGATGCTGGCCCTCGCGTTCATCGTGCTGGTCGGTGTGTACCTGGTCGCCGATGGCTTCGAAGCGCATATCCCGAAGGGCTATATCTACGGCGCGATGGGCTTCTCGGCGCTCGTCGAAGCGCTGAACCTCGCGGCAAAGCGCCGCGCGCTGCGGCAGACGATGCCGGAGTAAAAACAGGCGCGATGTCGGAAAGGCCGGTGGAAACACCGGCCTTTTTCGTTTGCGGCTTCTCACGTCGCGTTTATCGCGGCTGCGCTCTAGTGCCGGCACGGGCGCTCGAGGCCCGCTTCGAACAAGGAGTGAGCCATGCGCAGGCTGTCGATCACCGTGCTGTTGATGCTGCTTGCAACGCTGCTCAGCGGCTGCGGCTACAACACGATCCAGCAGAAGGACGAAGCGGTGAACGCCGCCTGGTCGCAGGTGCTCAATGTCTATCAGCGCCGCGCCGACCTCGTGCCGAACCTCGTTGCCACAGTGCGCGGATACGCGTCGCACGAACAGCAGGTGCTGACGCAGGTCACCGAGGCGCGCGCGCGCGTGGGCAGCATCAACGTCAATGCCGATGACCCGGCGTCGCTCGCGCAGTTCCAGCAGGCACAGGGCCAGCTGCAGAGCGCGATCGGCCGCCTGCTGGTGGTGAGCGAGAACTACCCGCAGCTCAAGGCCGACCAGCAGTTCCTGCAGTTGCAGGCGCAGCTCGAAGGCACCGAGAACCGCATCACCGTCGAGCGCCAGCGCTATATCCAAACCGTACAGGACTACAACACCTACCTGCGCCAGTTCCCGACGAACCTGACGGCGAAGATGTTCGGGTACTCGCCGCGTCCGAATTTCACCGTGGAGAACGAGGCCGAGATCCAGCGCGCGCCGAAGGTGGACTTCGGTACGCCGCCAGCGCCGGCACCTGTGGTTCCAGCGCCCTCATCCAGTGCACCCGCGCCTTCAGCGGCCCCGGCGCTTGCGCCGTCGCCGGCAGCACCGGCGAGAACGAATGCCCAGCCCGCGCCGGTAGGTGGCTGAGCGAACGGTGCGCGGGCGGACCCCGGCCGGCGTGTCTCCCGTATCGATCAACGCGATGGCGAGCCGCGACGTAACCGCTGGCGTTTCGCACTTGCTGCGTGGCACTCGCAAGAGTGGGGCGATCGCGAGGCTTGTGTGCTGCTGCGGCGTGTTGATCGCATGGGTGCTGATTGCCCTGGCCGGGCCTGCGCAGGCACAGACGCTGGCGCCCATCCCGCGCCTCGACTCGCCGGTGGTCGACACGACCGGCACGCTGGATCCGATCGCGCGCTCGAACCTCGAGGCGCAGGCGCGTGCATTGCAGCAGCGCAAGGGCAGCCAGCTGCAGGTGCTTGTGGTGCCGACAACGCAGCCGGAGGACATTGCCCAGTACGCGGTGCGCGCGTTCGAGCAGTGGCGACTGGGGCGCAAGGGCGTGGACGATGGCGTGCTGCTGCTCGTCGCGAAGGACGACCGGCGCGTGCGTATCGAAGTCGGCTACGGGCTCGAAGGCGCGATCCCGGATGCGACGTCCGCGCGCGTGGTGCAGGAGTACCTCGTGCCGAAATTCCGCTCCGGTGATTACGCCGGCGGCATTTCCGACGCGACGGCGGTGCTCGTGCGACTGATCGATGGCGAGCAGCTGCCACCGCCCATGGCCACGCATCGCTCCGCACCGGCGGCGCAGGGCGGCGGTGGCAGTGGCTGGATGTTCGCGCTGTTCGCCGCGTTCATTGCTGCGCAGTTCGCGCGCGCGATGTTCGGCCGCGCGCCGCGTCTGCTGCGCGGCATGGCCGGGGCCGGCGTGGCGGGCGGCATTGCCTGGTTGCTCTCGTCGCTGGCGGTGGTCGGCGGCATCGGCGCGCTGATCGGCATGTTCATGGGGATGTCCGGCGGCTCGCGCGGTCGCTACGCGCGCAACCACGTGTACGGCGGATTCGGCGGCTTCGGAGGCGGCATGGGTGGTGGAGGCTTCGGCGGCGGAATGGGCGGCGGTGGCGGCTGGTCCGGTGGCGGCGGCATGAGCGGAGGCGGCGGCGCCTCCGGC
>CADCUA010000060.1 GCA_902805755.1 uncultured Lysobacter sp. | reverse complement strand
GGGCTGTGCGCGTCGGAGATGACGACGTCCGATCCGCGCTTCTGGACCACGGCGAAGTCGCGCCACCGCATGGACCACGAGGGCGAACCCGCGCCGATCAGTGTGCAGATCGCGGGTACCGAGCCTTCTGTCATGGCCGAGGCAGCGCGCTACAACGTCGACCACGGCGCGCAGATCATCGACATCAACATGGGCTGTCCCGCGAAAAAGGTGTGCAATGCCTGGGCGGGCTCGGCGCTGATGCGCGACGAAGCGCTGGTCGCGCGCATCCTTGAAGCCGTGGTCAACGCGGTCGACGCGCCGGTCACGCTGAAGATCCGCACCGGCTGGGCCGCGGACCAGAAGAATGCGCTGACGATTGCGCACATTGCCGAGAGTGCCGGCATCGCCGCGCTCGCTGTGCACGGCCGCACGCGTGACCAGCAGTACACCGGCGTGGCCGAGTACGACACGATCGCGCGGATCAAGGCGGCGCTGTCGATCCCAGTGGTTGCGAACGGCGATATCGATTCGCCGGCGAAAGCCGCGTTCGTGCTCGAGCACACGGGCGTGGACGCGGTGATGGTCGGCCGCGCCGCGCAGGGCCGTCCGTGGATCTTCCGCGAGATCGCACATTACCTCGCGACCGGCGAGACCCTGCCCGGCCCCACGCTGGAGGAAGTGCGCAATCTCCTGCTCGGGCACCTCGAGCATCTGCACGCGTTCTACGGTGAGGTTTCGGGCGTGCGCATCGCACGCAAGCACCTGGGCTGGTATGCGAAAGACCGGCCCGAAAACGCCGCGTTCCGCGCCGTGGTCAACCGCGCGGAAACGGTCGAGGCGCAACTGCAGCTCACGCGCGGGTATTTCGATGCGCTCATTGCCGGTGACCGCCCGGAACTGCCCGCCGCAGCCTGAGGCGCGATGACGCCGACAAGGCCTGAATGCTGCGCGCGTTACGCTCGCCTCAGTCCCGCCCTGCCGTGTGTGCCATGACGCAAGCGAACGAACCGGATGCGCCCGCACCCTACCTGCACGGGTTTTCGCGCACCGAGCAGGTGCGCCTGATCAAGCAGGCGCGCATTGCCGAGTCCACGATCTTCCGCAACATCGACTATCCCGGTGCGAAGCGGCTGCTGGAAGTCGGCAGCGGCGTGGGCGCGCAGACGGAAATCCTGCTGCGGCGCTTCCCGGACCTGCATGCGACGTGCATCGACTTCAGTCCTGCCCAGCTCGAGGCAGCGCGTGACAACCTCGGCGGCAAGCCCTGGCTGGACGATCGTTACACCCTGC
>CADCUA010000059.1 GCA_902805755.1 uncultured Lysobacter sp. | reverse complement strand
GCGGCCGAGTGCATCACCGCCGGATAGAACTGGTAGGCCGTGACCTCGCCGTCCGCGGTGACGACCATGTCGCACACCAGGGTGCAGCGGTCCACCGCCGGGTTCAGCGAGCACAGGCCGTTGGACAGCTTCTCGGGCAGCATCGGGATCACGCGGCGCGGGAAGTAGACCGAGGTGCTGCGCTCGATCGCATCTTCGTCGAGCGCGTCGTTCGGCTTGACGTAGTGGCTGACGTCGGCGATCGCCACCAGCAGGCGGTAGCCGCGGCCATTGGCGGTCTGGACCGGCTCGCAATACACCGCATCGTCGAAGTCGCGCGCGTCTTCGCCGTCGATGGTCACCAGCGGCACGTCGCGCAGGTCGACGCGGTCACGCAGGTCGGCATCGACCACTTCGTTCGGCAGGCGGTTGGCCTGCTTCAGCGCGGCGGGCGAGAACACGTGCGGCACGCCGAACTTGCGCACCGCGATTTCGATTTCCATGCCGGGGTCGTCCAGTTCGCCCAGCACCTCGACGATCCGGCCGGTGGGCTGCTGGAAGCGCGAAGGCTGCTCGATCAGCTCGACGCTGACCACCTGCCCGGCCTTGGCCTTGCCCGGCCCGCCCGCCACCAGCACGTCCTGGCTGATGCGGATGTCTTCCGGCGAGACGATCCAGACGCCGCCTTCGTTCATCAGGCGGCCGATCAGGTGGGTGTTGGCGCGCTCGACGACCTCGACGATCGTCCCTTCCGGACGGCCGCGGCGGTCGGTGCCGGTGACGCGTGCGCGCACGCGGTCGCCGTTGAGCACCTTGTTCATTTCCTTGTCGTTCAGGAAAAGGTCGTCGCCGCCTTCGTCCGGAATGACGAAGCCGTAGCCGTCGCGGTGTGCGCTGACGCGGCCGGTGACGAAACCGGACTGATCGGCAAGCAGGTAGGTGCCGCTGACGTCGGCGCGGATCTGGCCGTCGCGCTCCATGGCGTTCAGCCGGCGGCCGAGCACTTCCTGCGCGGCAGGCTTGACCTTGAGGGCGCGCGCCAGGTCGGCCGCACCGAGCGGACCCTTGGCACTGCGGAAGACGGCGAGGATTTCCTCGCGGCTAGGAATGGTATGAGTAGGTTGCTTCAAATCGTTTTCTTATTTCTCTTAGTGGAGGGTACCGCCCATGCCGTACCCGATTGATTGACACCTTGACAGGCGTAGTGTAACGGAGAGGCAGGCGATTCGCCTAACGTGTGCCGTGAATCGGGCGCGCAGCGTGCTGGGGGCGTTCTCCGTGAAACCCCAGCGCGGGGAC
>CADCUA010000058.1 GCA_902805755.1 uncultured Lysobacter sp. | reverse complement strand
TGGGCGGTGAAGCCCGCTTCCTTTGCCGCTGCAATGCATGCTGCCATCAGTTCGCGACCGAGTCCGCGCCGCGCCATGGACGGATGCACGAAGAACGCACGGATACGGGCGGGCTCGAAGGTCGGATCGAGCAGAGGATCGACTCCGGCTTTCGTCTGGTCGCCACCGAACAGCGTCCGTCGCCTGCTCCAGCCGCCGCAGGCAATGATCTGCCCGCGCTGCTCGATCGCGAAGTACGTGCCGTCCTCGATGAGCTGGCTGTCCACACCGAAGACATGGCGGACGATCGCGCCGGCTTGTTCCGCGGAGTAGTAGCCAGCGCTGAGCGCGAGGCCGGACGTGCGGATCAGTTGCGTGAGCGCAGGTATGTCCGAACGCGTTGCCGTGCGGAGCATGGTGTCGACACCTCCTGCAGCAGTCCGGGCGCCGTTTCGAGGGCGCGCGTCCTCGGCTGCGCGAATACTCTGCTCACGGCAATGCTGCCCGGTCGGACGGGGCAGCCGCCATCAGTACGCTACGACCAAAGCGCTTCCACATTTCCGCGCCGCCTCCCGGAGCAACCGCGACGCACGGGCTTCCAGCGCAGGCGCAGCGCCGGCAGGATCACCGCCCACTTCTACTCGCCCCAGCGCTTGAGCTCCTGCCCATCCACGGGCTTGTGCGCCCACTTCGCGATCTGGATCGCCTGCGCATCCAGGCTGGCGCGGAGCTGAGCGCACCCGGTCATCGTGCCTTCTCCCCGCAAGCGCACGTCGTCGGTGAATCCCGCGACCTTCTTTCCGTCCTCGTACAGCGTGCCCTCGAACTGCAGATTGCCGTCATGCCCCAGAAAACCGTTGCCTGAGAACGAGAACCCCACCAGCCGCACCTTCAGCGATCGACCCGCCTGCGTGGGCACGCTGCCCGACGCGTACATGCCGTTCTCCTTGTGCAGCGCGAGCTTCAGCATCTCGCCGAAGGATTCCCGGAACGGGCAGTCCGACAGACCCTCGTTGATCTTCACGCCCGGGGCAACTTCGAGTTTCGACGCCACGTACAGCGGTTCTTTCGCGCAGACAAGCGAAGGCAATGCAGCCGCGAGGACGATGGCGAGCGCTCGGCAGGAGAGGCTGTTCAAAGGAGTTTCCCGGGGGAGGAGATCGCCGGAGTCTAACGAAACGACGGGCAGCGGCGCGTGCGGAGGGCGTGCCGGGTCAGCCACTGCCTGAGGGACGGCACCGCAACGAAGCGCATGTACTCGCGCCGGTGGTCGCGCACGTTACCGCGTTGTCAGGAGGCCA
>CADCUA010000057.1 GCA_902805755.1 uncultured Lysobacter sp. | reverse complement strand
TGAACACGACGTTGACTGACGGCAGGAAACCGGACCCGTCTAATGCGGCAGAGGTCTGCCAGTGCTCGATATGCGCGAGGTCCGCGCGCGTGTACGCCCCAAGCAGCGCTGCGACCGCAGCGCCGACCAGAGAAGAAAAGCTCTCGCCGGGCCCGGCCTTCGTGCGAACCGGAACAATATCGACGCTGCAGCCGCTGTCGGGGCCGGCGACTGGTGGCTGCAGCGCGACACCGATGACGACATCGGCTTGCCCGGAAATGCGCCGCATCAGCGTTGCGAAGCCTGCAAAGACCGTGGCGCGCACATCAGCACCATGGCTCGCGCCGAGGCTGCGCAATGCGATGACGAATCCGGCATCAAGGTGCACAACCTCGTGCGCCGCACGGAACGGGCTCGAACGTCGGCATGGCCGGTCCAGCGGTAACTCGAGTGCCGGCACAACACGGTCGGAGAAGGAGAGCGCCTGTCGCGCGTTCTCAGGCGCGAGCGGGGTTTGCTCAGCACGTGGCCGTGCGGAGGTGCCGTCGGTGACGGGAGCGCACAGTCCGGGCTGCACCCGATCGCCGCGCAGCGCATGGGTGTACGCCGTGCCAAGTTCGCGCGCAAATGTGCTGAGCGAACCACGACTGCACATGCGGCGATCTGCGGTGAGCAAAAGCAGGTGCTCGCTGGGCGAAAGCACGAGCAGTTCGATGCGGATGAGTGGCCCACGTTCCAGATCGAACGGCGTCTCGACCGCGGCCTGTCTGCGGGCCCTTACGTGAACAGCGCGTTCGTCCGCACTCAGGCGCGAAAGATCCAGCTCCTGAATGGCCAGGTCGACAGGCGCGTCAACGCCGAGGTCTTCGCCCTTGGGGCTGACCGCGTTCGGCAAACGCGGTTGCCGGCTGCCGATCTTGCACACGGCCGTGCCCAGTGCACGCCGATCCAGTGTGCCGATGAGCGATAGGGAGACGGACTCGCTGAACGCCAGCGACGGTTCGGGTCCGGAGCCGTGTGCCCGCCCCGCTTCGCGCTGTACTGCATTCATCGACGTGAGGTGCAACGAAATGCCGGGCGCCAACACTTCCCGACTGTTCGCGTCTATGCCCGATGCACTGCCCGCCGCCTTCATGCAGTCACCAGAGCTGCGCTACGGGCCACGCTACAGTGCGCCGCTCGGGCACTCAGGGCATATCGCCAGGATGAACAGGCTTGCTGTCGAACTGCTGCAGTTCGTCGCGGCGCGCACCAGCGGGTATAAGCGATGCTCATGCTTCCGAACCTGTCCTGCTCATGGATGCTGACAA
>CADCUA010000056.1 GCA_902805755.1 uncultured Lysobacter sp. | reverse complement strand
CTGGTGCTGTGGGGCCGGCCCTCGCGCTTTGCCGAGATCGCCTCGCACCACGGCTTTCTGATGCTGGTGCCGTTCGCAGGCGAGGCGCGCCGGCGCGTGCGCGCGCCGATCGCGATGATGATCATGGCGCTGACGATCGTGGCCGCGGCGACCGAGTGGCTGGCGGCGCCGCTGGCGTTCCTGTTCGGCGCGGTCGCGATGGTCGCCACGCGCTGCGTGGACATCGAGCAGGCCTACCGCGAAATCGACGTGCGTATCTTCGTGATGATCGCCGGCGTGATCCCCTTGGGCGTGGCGATGGAAGAAACAGGCACCGCGCAGCTGCTGTCGAACGGGCTGCTGCATCTGGTGGCGGACTGGCCGCCGCTCGCGGTGCTGCTGGTGCTGTACACGATCGCGGCGCTGCTGACCCAGGTGCTGTCGGATGCGGCGACGACCGTGCTGCTCGCACCGATCGCGCTGGAGCTCGCGCAATCGCTGGGCCTGCCGCCGACACCGTTCGTGATCTGCATCGCGCTCGGTGCGGTCACCGCGTTCCTGACGCCGATCGGTCACCACGGCAACCTGCTCATCCTCGGCCCCGGGCAATACCGCTTCGGCGACTTCATGCGCATCGGTTTGCCGCTGACGCTGTTGATCGCGTGGGTGTCGGCCTGGATGTCACGATGGCTGTGGCTGGACGGCCCGCTGTGGCCGACGCTTGGCGCCGGTTGAACCGCTGTGGGCACACGTCGCCAGCGAAACAACGCGCCAAGGCGGTAGCACCCGACGCGGGAGGCGGCGTCGAAAGCCGTCGCTAGAACAGCTCGCCCTGCGCTGAATCCCGCCGCGGCGGCACGAAGCGCGTGGAATCGAGCGCCGGCAGGCGTCCGAAGCCGATGCGGCGGCGCGCCTTGCGAAAACGCTGTTCGATCAGTTGCGCGAACGGACCGGCGCCACGCATGCGCGTGCCGAACCCGCTGTCGTAATCCTTGCCGCCGCGCATCTGCCGGATCAGGCTCATCACGTGGGCGGCGCGCTCGGGGTAATGCAGCTCGAGCCATTCGCGCCACACATCCTTGAGCTCGTGCGGCAGGCGCAGCAGCACATAACCGGCCGCGCGCGCACCGTGCTCGTACGACGCTTCGAGAATGTGTTCGAGTTCGTGGTCGGTGATCATCGGCACCACCGGCGCGACCATGACGCCGACCGGCACGCCCGCCTGCGTGAGCGCACGCATCGCGCGCAGCTTCGCGTGCGGCGCCGAGGCGCGCGGCTCCATGCGCGCGGCGAGCCGGTTGTCCAGCGTGGTCA
>CADCUA010000055.1 GCA_902805755.1 uncultured Lysobacter sp. | reverse complement strand
CCTGTTCCATGTTCTCGGTGGTGAGGATCACGTTGGCGATGGGCAGCTGGTAGTCCAGCCCCACGCGCGTGACGCCGGCGGCCGACTCGTTGGCCACCAGCTCGAAGTGATAGGTTTCGCCGCGGATGATGACGCCCAGTGCAACGAAGGCGCAGAAGCGCCCGCTGCGTGCGGCAAGCGCAATTGCGCCGGGCACTTCTAGGGCGCCCGGCACAGTCAGAGTCTCATGGACGTGGCCCGCTGCCTCGACCGCGCGACGGCCGCCGGCGAGCAGCATGTCGTTGAGGTGACCGTAGAAGCGCGCTTCGACCAGCAGGATCGTCGCCATCTAATTGCCCCTTGTGATCGGACGTTCCTCGACGATCGAGAGTCCATAGCCCGAAAGCGCGACCGGCGAATGGTGCGTGTTGGTGAGCAGGATCATGTCGTGAATGCCGAGCGCAGCAAGAATTTGCGCGCCAATGCCATAGTTGCGCAGCCCCTCGCCCGGCTCCGGCGCAACGCCGGATCTGAGGTCCGTTGCCCGCGACAAAGCGCCCGTGGAGCCTGCGTGGAGCGCGACGACCACGCCCGATGCCTGCTCTTCGATCATGCGCATTGCCCCATGCAGCATGCCGGCACGCGGGCTGCATTCGCCCAGCATGTCGGCGAACAGGTCGACGCTGTGCATCCGAACCATGGCCGGACGCTCAGGATCGATGCTGCCGTGAACGAGCGCAAGCTGCTCTGCACCCGTGGCCTTGTCCCGGAACACCTGCGCCTGCCATTGCGCCCCGCTCTGCACGGCAAAGCTGGTCGTCGCCACGCGCTCGACCATGTGGTCCTTCTTGAGCCGGTAGGCGATCAGTTCCCTGATCGTGCCGATCTTCAGCCCATGTTGGCGCGCGAACTGCATCAGATCGTCGAGCCGGGCCATCGTCCCGTCCTCGCGCATGATCTCGCAGATCACGCCTGATGGGTTAAGGCCGGCGAGCCGGGCGACATCGACTGCGGCTTCGGTATGACCGGCACGGACCAGCACCCCGCCTGGGCGAGCCACCAGCGGAAACACGTGCCCGGGCGACACAAGCGCGTCCGGTCCGTTTGACGAGTCGACCGCCACAGCGATGGTCCGGGCGCGATCGGCCGCGCTGATGCCCGTCGAGATGCCATCCCTTGCTTCGATGGAAATCGTGAACGCCGTCTCATTGCGGCTACGGTTGTTGCTCGACATCGGCTTCAGGCCGAGAGCGTCGACCCGATCTTTGGTCAGCGCTAGGCAGATCAGTCCGCGACCGTGCCGCGCCATGAAATTTATGGC
>CADCUA010000054.1 GCA_902805755.1 uncultured Lysobacter sp. | reverse complement strand
ACGACGCCGCTTTGCAGCGCAACCAAACTTAGCTGCCGGGTCGCGCTGGCCAGTCTCCCTCCAGGTTCACTGCTTTCGATGTGAAGCCGCTGGCTCATCATCATTGCAGCGCTTTTGTCGATGGGCGCTTTGTCGAGAACCGGATGGCTACACGGTTCGAAGCACGCACTGTTGCCGCGTTTGATCCAGCCGGCGTGTCAGTGGAAGTTTCTTGCACCTACCGTGAGATCGCCGAGCAGGTGGTCGAGGTTTTCCAGCCGTGCCGCGATCAGGTGCTGCACGCCGTCCTTGGATTCGAGCCGGCCACGCACGGCGAGCAGGCGTGATTCAAGCAGTTCGCGGCGCTGGCGCTCGGCAAGCTGCGCCCAGATGACCACGTTGACGAGGCCGTGCTCGTCCTCGAGCGTTACGAACGTCACGCCGCTGGCCGTGCCCGGGCGCTGGCGCAGGGTGACCAGGCCGGCGAACGCGACGCCGCGACCGTGCGGGAGCGAGCGCAGCTGCGCCGAGCATCGGAACCCACGTTTGCGCAGCGCAGAGCGAAGCAGCGACAGCGGATGCCGCCCCAGGGTGAGGCCGAGCGTGTCGTAATCGGTGCGCACGTCGTCTTCGACGCTGGGCATGGGCAGCGTGATCGGCGCCTCGGCGGTGGCGCCGGCCGCAGCCAGCAGCGGCAGTTGCGCTTCGACACCGGCGACGGCCCAGCGCGCCTTGTGTCGATGTCCAAGCAGCCCCTTGAGTGCGCCCGCATCGGCCAGCAACCCGCGATCGCGCTGGTCGAGCGCGGCGCGCAGGCACAGGTCGGTGGCATCGGTGAATGCGGCGATGAGGCGCGAGGCTTCGATGCGTCGCGCGGCCTGTTCGCGCAGGCCGTCGACGATACGCAGCCCCAGGCGCAAGGCCGGCTGCCGGCGTGTGCCCGACGCGCATTCGGCCAGTGCTTCCAGGCTGCAATCCCAGCCGCTGTAGCGTACGTCCACCGGGCGCACTTCGATGCCGTGCCGGCGCGCGTCCTGCACGATCTGGCTCGGCGAATAGAAACCCATCGGTTGCGAGTTGAGCAGCGCCGCAGCGAACGCGGCCGGCTCATGGCATTTGAGCCAGCAGCTGAGGTAGGTGATCAGCGCGAAGCTCGCCGCATGCGATTCGGGAAAGCCGTAGCTGCCGAAGCCCTTGATCTGCTCGAACACCTGCTCGGCGAATTCGCGCGTGTAGCCGTTTTCCAGCATGCCGTCGGTAAGTTTTTGCCGGTGATGCTCCATGCCGCCATCGCGTTTCCAGGCGGCCATCGAGCGCCGCAG
>CADCUA010000053.1 GCA_902805755.1 uncultured Lysobacter sp. | reverse complement strand
GCAGCGCGGGCAGGTTGAACAGCGTCGTCACCGGATTGCCGGCGGCGTCGAGCACCGGCACGCCATCGCGGATGAGCGCGGCGCCGCTGGGGCCGGTGAGCTCCGGCGGGATCACGAGGCCGTAGTCACCGAGAAGGCTGACCACATAGCCGGACCAGCCGACCGCGACCACCGACGCCGCGAGTCCGTATTCCAGGAGCAGCAGCGCGCCCATGATCCAGGCCGCGAATTCGCCGATCGTGGTGTAGCTGTAGGTGTACGCCGAGCCCGAGACCGGCAGCGTCGACGACAGTTCCGCGTAGCACAGGCCCGCGAGCGCACAGACAGCGCCGGCGACGAGGAACGAGAACAGCACGGCGGGGCCTGCGTGGAGCGCGGCCGCGTTGCCGGTGCGCACGAAGATACCGGCACCGATGATGCAGCCGATGCCGAGGAACACGAGGTTCCAGGGGCCAAGCGTGCGCTTGAGCTGGCTGGTTTCGGTCTCCATCTGCACCTGCTCGACGCTCTTGCGCATCGTCAGCCGTGCAAAAAGACCCTTGTCACGAACACTCGCCATCCATCATTCCCCTAGGTTTGTATTGCAGCGGAGCTGGCTGCCGACAGGATCGGAATGCTGCTGCACTGCGCGGCATGATGCCCGCGCCGTAAGCCCGACCGTCGGTGGTGCATGACCTTACCGGTGACCCGCGGGCCGCACAAGGTCCGCGAGCATTCGGCAATAGGCGAAAATCGCCGGAAAGTCAGTCCGTCGACGCGACGGCGAAGAATGAACAGGGCGAAGATGCAGAACGGGGATATGCGCGACGAACTGGAAGCCTATGCGACGCGTTGGCCGATGGAGGCCGAGGTCGTCGATGAGTTCATGGCGCTGCTGCAGGACGATGTCGATCCATACGTACGCGCACGGACGTCGGGCCACTTCACCGCGTCGGCCTGGCTGGTCGACCGCAGCGGCACGCGCGTGCTGCTCACGCATCATCGAAAGCTGGGGCGATGGTTGCAGTTGGGCGGCCACGCCGACGGCGATCGCGATCTGGGGCAGGTGGCGCTGCGCGAGGCGACCGAAGAGTCCGGCCTGCCCGGATTGACGCTGGATCCCGCGCTTTTCGACCTGGACCGCCACTGGATTCCCGAGCGCGCGGACGTGCCCGGCCATTGGCATTACGACGCCCGCTACGTCGTCCGCGCGGGCGAGGTCGAGGGCTTCGTGGTCAGCGAGGAGTCGCTCGCACTCGGCTGGCGCGACATCGATGCACTCGTCGATGACCCGTCAGTGGACGAGTCAATGCGGCGCATGGCG
>CADCUA010000052.1 GCA_902805755.1 uncultured Lysobacter sp. | reverse complement strand
CATGGGATGCATAACCCTGCAGTCAGACGCCAAGCGACGGTTGGGACGATCGCAGGTCAGCAGTTCAGGCCGTTCCTGCACGCCGGGAGCACTGCGTCAGGTCCTCGTGACAACGTCCTCGTACGCGTCGAAACGACCAGTCGCCGAGCTACGTCCTATTCTCGGCGGGTTAGAAGGCGCGAGTATCATCCCACCTCCTTTGTGCATCAATTGGCTGGGACCGGCTGGGCTGCCCATGATTCGCTTCATCGCACCACCTCCCGACCTGAAAGACTGGACCGATGGCGCGGTAGTCGTGCGCCCGCCGGCCGGCGTAAGCCAGACGCGTTTTCCACCGATGCTCAGTTCGATGATCACGCTGCGCCTTGGTGGCCAGGTTCTCGACGAACTCGGGAGGCTTCTGCCGGCCGCAACTTTCCATGGTCTGTCGAATCGCGCGCGCAGTTTCCACAACGTTGGCGAGGTATTCGCACTGGGCCTGATACTTACCCCGGAAGCAGGCCCGAGCGTCGTCGACCACGGATGGGGACCACGAGACGTGGCTGGCGCAATTCTTGAAGCGCCTGCGGTGCTGGGACCCGCGTGGCATAGCACCGAAGCCGAGATCGTGCAGGCCGACAACGACGACGCGAGAGTACACGCCCTGTTTCGCTTCCTGTCCGCAAGAGCGACGGATCCGCAGCGACGTGCCATGCATGCCCGATTGCGGCGACTGGGCTGTCAGACGATAGGCCTACGGCTTGCACAGTCACGGACGGCAAGCCGCACGCTCGAGCGTCGGTTCGCCAGGGAATTCGGCATCAGCCCTCACCGCTTTGCGGTTCTGCAGCGCCTGCGCGCGTGCCTCGTCGGGCTGATCAACGGAGCCGACGGGCCGCGGCTCGCGCTCGAGCACGGCTACTACGACCAGTCGCATCTTGCCCGCGACTTCCGGCGATTCGTCGGACGCACGCCCGGAAGCGTCCGGCAACTCCCCGCAATGCAGCTCGATCAGGACTGGCCGATTGGCGTTGCCGCCATGGACGGTTACCCGACCTGAGCCCGCCTTTGCAGCGCGTACACAGGAAGCGCGAACGACAGGCCGACCGCGAATGCGAGCGCAATCAGCGCCCACCTGCGACCCCCAAGCGTGCTGTCTTGCGCAACCACGACGCTGAACGTCAGTGCTGCCAGGTACACATCCAGCGTGATGCCGGTGGTCAGTGCATTGGCGCTGACATCGCGGAAGAACACGTCCGGAGCCAGGCTGCCTCCCTCGCTGAAGTAAATGGCGTTGCAAGCCCACGGGAGTATCAAGCCAAGTGC
>CADCUA010000051.1 GCA_902805755.1 uncultured Lysobacter sp. | reverse complement strand
ACCGATCCGGGCCATGTCGATCTGCCTGCGGCAAAGGAGCACCTTGCATCGATGCTCGACGAGCGGCGACGCATGGCGGCGCGGCATCTGCAGCGTGGGCGGCCGGAACGCGCGTGGATCGAATACCGCGTGGTGCTGGACGCGCAGTCCGATGATCCCGAGGCGTTGCGCGGCCAGGTCGCGGTTGCAGACGCACTGGCCCAGCGCAGCCAGCGCCTGGCTGCGGATTTCAGGTTCGGCGAGGCCGAGTCGGCGTTGGCGGTGGCACGTTCGATCGCCCCGGACGCGACCGCGATTGCCGCCGCGCAGGATCACCTCGCGCGGGCGCGGCAGAGCCAGCGACGGCTGCAGGGCGCAGCGATGACGCCTGCACGGCAGAAGCGACTGGTCGCACTGCTGCAGCAGGCCGCTGCTGCCGAAGCCCGCGGGCAGTTGCTCCTGCCGGTGGGCGACAGCGCGTTCGACCGGTTGCGCGCCGCGCAGGAGATTGCCCCGCGCGATCCGCGCGTGCGTCGTGCCGCCGCGAGACTGGCACCGGCGGCACGGCGTTGTTTCGATCGCGAATTGCGCGGCAACCGCGTGCTGGCCGCGCGTGAGTGCGTCGACGCGTGGCAGGCGCTGGAAGGCGCGAGCGCCGGCGTGCTCGAGGCACGTCGACGGCTGGCGCAGCGCTGGGTGGCGATCGGAACGGAAAGGCTGGGCGCGGGCGAACTCGCGGCCGCGCAGTCGGCGTTGGCTGCCGCGCGCGGGCTGGATTCGACGGCGCCCGGGCTGGACGAGCTCGCGCGGCGACTTCGCGCGGCGGCGGCCGCAAGCCGTTAGCTGCGAACGCGACCGTGATCGAGCAGCACGCGACGGACGGTCTCGCGCGCGGCTTCCAGCGAGAAATGCCGTTCCACGTTGGCCAGCCCGTTACGCGCGAGTTTCTGCCACAGCACCTCGTCGCGGTACAGCCGCATCACTGCGGCGGCGAAGCCGGCCGCGTCATCCGCCACCAGCACGTCTTCGCCAGCGTGCAGATGCATGCCTTCAACCGCGCAGGCGGTCGCCACCACGGGTTGGCCATGCGCCATGCTGAGGTTGACCTTGCCCTTGACGCCCGCGCCATAGCGCAGTGGAGCGAGCGCGACCCGTGCGCCGTCCATGTACGGATCCAGGTCGGGCACGTGGCCGTGCACGGTGATGCCGGGCAACTTGCCCAGCGCCGCGATCTGCGCCGGTGTGTCCGCACCGATGCAATGGAAACGCACCTGCGGCAGTCGTTCGCGCACAAGTGGGAACACCTCCTGCGCGAACCACATCACCGCGTCCACGTTCGGCGGATGGCGAAATCCGCCGACGAACACCAGGTCGGCGCGTTCGTTGAACTCGCGCCCGCGACCGGCCACGCGATGCAGGTTCGACAGCACCTGGACGTCCGCGTCCGGCGCTTCGCTCGCAAGCAACGTGCGCTCGACATCACTCACGACCAGCGTGACATCGCTGCGGCGGATGAGGTCCAGCTCCAGCTCGCGCGTGCGCCCGGCCGAGCGCAGCATTGCGGCATTGCCTGCAACCTCCGCCGCGCGCCGCTCGCGCAGGTAATGCAGATCGACCGTGTCGAACACGATGCGCGCCTGCGGTGCATGACGGCGCAGCAGCGGCAGCATTTCGCGCAGCACGTAATGGCGGCAGACCAGCACGGTGTCGAACCGCGGGCCGTGCTCGCGCAGCCAGGCCGGCACACTTGGCGCGTACGGCGTGTACCAGGTTTCCACACCGGCCTGTTGCAGCGCGCAGGTCGCGTTTCCGGCGTGTCCCAGATCCGCCGGAACGAAGACCACATGTGCACCTTCATCGCGTAGCAGTCGCATCAGGTTTGCGAGGCGCAGCGATGCGGAATCAAAGTCCGGTCGGGGCGTCGCGCTGTCGATGACAAGTACCGTGCGCTGCGCGCGTGAAGTCGCAGCCTCGTCGGCCCGGGTCGCAGGCGGCGGCTGCAGCGCGAGCGCATCGTGCCACTTCTGCGCAAACACCTGCTGGTTGCGTACCTGGTACGCCTTCGGGCCCTGCGTGAGGTCGGTGCCGGACGTGACGCCCTCCAGGTGCACCACGCGTGAGGCCGGTTGGTACAGCACTCGCAGGCCCGCGTTGCGTACGGCGAACGCCAGGTCGGTGTCCTCGTAATACGCCGGTGCATAACGCCGGTCGAAGCCACCCAAGGACTCGAACAGCGTGCGTGCAATCGTGATCGCCGCGCCCGAGCAGTAGTCCGCCTCGCGCACATAGGCGTAGCGCGGATCGTCCGGACTCTCGAAGCGCCCGTAGTTCCAGCCGCCCGCATCCGAAAACACAATGCCACCGGCTTCCTGCAGACGGCCGTCCGGGTAGATCAGCTGCGCGCCGGCGAGGCCGGTGCCTGGATGCGCATCGAACGTGTCCAGCAGCGCGTCCAGCCAGCCGGGCTGGGGGATCGTGTCGTTGTTGAGGAAGACGAGGAACTCGCCCCGCGCCCGCGACGCACCGTCGTTGCAGGCGGCGATGAACCCGCCGTTTTCAATGCGGCGATGGAAATGCAGTCCGCCCACCTGCGGCAGGCAGGCGGCGGTTTCGTCACTGGAGCCATCATCGACGACGATGATTTCGACGCCCGCCACCGGCGGATGCGTGGCGATCGCCTGCAGGCAGGCAAGCGTGTGCGCGAACTGGTTGTAGACGGGCACCACGATGCTGGCGCGCGGGGCGTCCGCATACGGAACCGCGAACGGCTGGAAGGCGTGTCGGGGCGGCAGGTACAGCGATGCACGTGCGGCGGCCGGTACGGGACGCAACTGCTGCGTGACCCGGCGCCAGGTCGGTCCAAGGCCGCGTGTGCGGACGCTGGTCAGCCCGCGCCGGAGCAGTCCGGCGCTGCGATCGATCATGAACCGCAGCTCGGTCCAACCCATTACCATGCTGAAGGAACTCCGATGACGCCACGCGGGCCGTGCAGGTGCCCGAGCCGGCTGCGCTAGACTCCGCGGTCACGCGGGCGCAGCCCGGCAATTGTGGCATTCCGTGGCCCGAATCGATTACGACGAAGACAGCGATCACGCAGACGAACCCGGCGGCATGCCGCCGTGGCTGCGGCGCCTTGCGACCTGGGTGCTGGCGGCGATCGGGCTGGGCCTGGGTTTCCTGATCCCGTACACGCTGTACCTCAATCACGAGGTGGGCGAGCGCTTCGGGCAGTTGCGCTGGCAGCTGCCGACGCGTGTGTACGCGCGTCCGCTGGAGTTGCGGCCCGGCGTGCCGCTGGATTCCACCACGCTCAAGACCGAGCTCGATGCGGCCGCGTACCGCGAGGGCGACGGGCGCCGCGAAGGCAGCTATTCGCGCCAGGGCGGGCGCTGGACGATTGCCAGCCGCGGGTTCAGCGACGTCGATGGCGCGATCGCGCCGCGACGTATCGAGGTGGTCCTGTCGGGTGGGACGGTCGCATCGATCCGCGACGTCGGCCGGCGCCAGACGCTGCGGGCCGCGCGCCTGGACCCGGCGCGCATCGCCACGCTGTACGGCCAGAAGCAGGAAGAGCGGCGCCTGGTGCGCATCGAGGAAGTGCCGGAGCTGCTGGTGACGGGCCTGCAGGCGGTCGAGGACCGCGACTTCAACAGCCATATGGGCATCGACATCAGCGGCATGGTCCGCGCCCTGTTCGTGAACCTGCGTTCGGGCGAGGCCCGGCAGGGCGCGAGCACGTTGACGCAGCAGCTCGCGCGCAGCGGCCTGCTCGGCATCGGCCGCGAGCAGACGCTGACGCGCAAGGGCAAGGAAATTCTTTATGCGCTATTGATGGAGGCGCGCTACGAGAAACGCACGATCCTTGAGGCGTATCTCAACCAGGTCTATCTGGGCCAGCGTGGGGCGCAGGCGATCCACGGCGTCGCGGCCGGCGCCGAATTCTGGTTCGGGCGCGACCTTCGCGATCTGCGCACCGAGCAGATCGCGCTGCTGGTCGGCATCGTGCGCGGCCCGTCGTTCTACGATCCGCGCCGCAATCCCGAACGTGCGCGCGAGCGCCGCGACTTCGTGCTCGACAACATGCTCGAGACCGGCCTGATCGATGCGGCCGAACACCGCCGTGCGCAGGCCGCGTCGCTGGGCGTTACGAAAACCCCCGGCAGCGTGGCTGCGAACCGGTTCCCCTCGTACGTCGATCTCGTGCGCCGCCAGCTCGCGCGCGACTACCCGGCCGATGCGCTCGCCGGCGCCGGGCTGAGTGTGATGAGCGGCATGGCGCCTTCGGCGCAGGCATATGCCGAAGGCGCGGTCACGCGCACGCTCAAGAGCCTGGGCAAGCGTCGCGCGAAACTCGAATCCGGCGTGGTGCTGACCGACGTGCACAGCGGGCAGGTGCTGGCGGTGGTCGGAAGCCGCGATTTCGAAGTGCAGGGCTTCAACCGAGCGGTCGAAGCGCAGCGGCCGGTCGGCTCGTTGCTCAAGCCGTTCGTGCACCTGCTTGCGCTCGCACAGCCGGAGCGGTTCTCGCTTGCAAGCTGGGTGCAGGATGCGCCGATCACGGTGAAGCTCGGCGACGGCAAGAAGTGGACGCCCGGCAATTCCGACGGTCGCAGCCACGGCAGCGTGCGGCTGATCGATGCGCTCGCGCAGTCGTACAACCAGGCACTGGTGCGCATCGGCATGCAGGTCGGTCCGGAGCGCCTCGCAGACCTGTTGCGCACGTTGGCCGGCATCGAAGCCCGGCCGCATCCGTCGCTGATCCTGGGCGGCGTCGACCAGAGCCCGTATGCGATGGCGCAGCTGTACCAGTTCCTCGCGTCCGGCGGCGAGATCCAGCCGCTGCGCGCGGTGCGCGGCGTGCTCGATGCCGATGGCCGTGCGGTGAACCGCTACGACAAGGACCCGGCGCCCGCGCAGGACGGCGACGCGATCGCCGCGCGCCTGATCACCGTCGCGCTGCAGCAGGCGATCACGAACGGCACTGGCCGCCAGCTCGTGTCCGACGGACTCGGCCGCCTGTCGCCGGCCGGCAAGACCGGCACCAGCAACGATGGCCGCGACAGCTGGTTCGCGGGCTGGACCGGGGACCACCTCGCCGTGGTGTGGGTGGGCAACGACCAGAACCAGTCCACCGGCCTGTACGGCGCGACCGGCGCGATGCGCGTGTGGTCGGCCACGTTCTCCCGCCTGCCCACATCCGCGCTGAAAGTGGGCGACGAGGGACTGGACTGGCAGTGGGTGATCGGCTCCAACAGCACCGAAGCCGGCTGCCCGGGCGCGCGACGCTTTCCATTCGTTGCAGGCTTTGCCCCGGCCTACACGCCGTGCCCGGTCGCCGCGCCGATGCAGAGCGCACCCGGCGAGGAGTCCGAATCCGGCGGCTGGCGCGACTTCTTCGGCATCGGCGAACGCTCCGAACCGCCGCGTGAGCCCGTGAACGAAGGTGAAGACGAATGAAACACCGGCTCGCGATGATGGTCGTGCTGGGCATCGCGCTGTTGGGCACCGGTTGCCTCGGCACGCGCGCGCCCCTGCCTGCCGCGCCGGAGGCGGCGCCACCGACCGCGTCCATGGTGTCGGCGATCCGCGAGGCGGGCGCGAGCGCGGACGACGAGCTCGACGTTCGGCCGCTGCGCGATACCCGCGTCGAGGACCTGCGCCAGCAGGCCGCCGCGTTCGAATCCGCCAGGCAGTTCAAACAGGCGGCCGATGCGCTGGACCAGGCGATTGCGCTGCATGAAGCCGACCCGGCCGTGCTGCAGGAACGTGCGGAGATCGCCGTGTTGCTCGGTGATCTCGACGGCGCCCTGCAATTCGTACGACGCGCGATCGAGCGCGGCACCGATGTAGGCCCGCTGTGCCGTCGCCACTGGGCGACGATAGAGCAGGTGGCGCAGTGGCGTTCGACGCAGGCCGATACCGCGGCACAGGCGAAGCTCGATCTTCAAACCGCGCGTGCCAAGCGCGAGTCCTGCACCGTCGCCGCACCGCCTCGGTACTGATCCATGACCGGCCGACTCGCGCAGGCCAGCCGTGATGCGCTTGTCGAAGGCGGCGATCTCGCACGCAACATCGCGGCATTCGCGCCGCGCCCGGCGCAGCAGGACCTCGCCGTCGCGATCGCCGACGCGATCGACACCCAGGGCACGCTGATTGCCGAAGCCGGCACCGGCACCGGCAAGACGTTCGCCTACCTCGTGCCGGCATTGCTGTCGGGCAAGAAGGTCATCGTCTCGACCGGCACGCGTGCGCTGCAGGATCAGCTCTACCACCGTGACCTGCCGCGCGTGCGCGATGCGCTGGGCATCGGCCTGAAGAGCGCGCTGCTCAAGGGTCGTGCGAATTACCTGTGCCACTACCGCATGCGCCAGGCCGAAGGCGAGCCGCGATTTTCCTCACGCGAGATGGCCGCGCAGTTCCAGCGCATCGTCGCGTGGTCCGGGCGCACGCGCATGGGCGATCTCGCCGAGCTCGAAGCGCTGCCCGAAGACTCGCCTCTGCTGCCGATGGTGACGAGCACGGCGGAGAACTGCCTGGGCAGCGAGTGCCCGTTCTTTTCCGAATGTTTCGTCGTGCAGGCGCGCCAGCGCGCGCAGGCGGCGGACATCGTCGTCGTCAACCACCATCTGCTGCTCGCGGACCTCGCGCTAAAGCAGGAAGGCTTCGGCGAAATCCTGCCGGGTGCGCAGGCGTTCGTCGTGGACGAAGCGCACCAGTTGCCGGACCTCGCGTCGCAGTTCTTCGGCGAATCGATCAGCGCGCGTCCGCTGGTCGAACTGGCGCGCGATGCAATCGCCGAATGCAAGGACAAGCCCGGCTCGCTTGCCGTGCTGCAGGAGCCGGCGCGTGAACTCGAACATCGCGTGCGCGAGCTGCGCACCGCCATGGACGAACTGCCCGTGCGCGGCACGCGCCGACGTGCGGGCGAGGCCGCTGCGGTCGACGATGCACTCGATGCGCTTGAATCTGCATTGCAGACGCTGCATGCCGCGTTGCTGCCGCTGCGCGAAGCCGCGCCCGGTTTCGACAGCTGCACGGCCCGCGCCAAGGAGTTCGAGCTGCGCCTGCAGCGCTGGCGTGGCATCGCGGATCCGACCATGCACAGCGCCGGGCATGACGGGATCGACCTCTTGCCCGAGCACAGCAGTCCGCTGATGCCCGAGGTGCTGTTGCCCGTTTCCGGGGAACAGTCGCCGGATCTCTCGCCAGACCCGCCGGCCGTTGCTGCGGCCGACGATGACGATTCCGTGCTGTGGTACGAACTCACCGCACGCGGCTTCCGCCTCAGCCGCACGCCGCTGGACGTCGCCGGCCCGCTTGCGCGCCACCGGGCCAGCTCGCACGCGGCCTGGATATTCACCTCCGCGACGCTCGCGATCGGTGGGCGCTTCGAGCATTACGCAATCAAGCTCGGGTTGCACAAGCCGACCACGTTGCTCGCACCCAGTCCGTTCGACTGGCCGCGCCAGGCGCTGTGTTATCTGCCGCGCAATCTGCCGGAGCCCACCGCGCGCGATTTCACGCCGCGCATGGTCGACGCGCTGTATCCGGTGCTCGAGGCATCGGGCGGCCGCGCATTCGTGCTGTTCGCCTCGCACCGCGCATTGCGCGAAGCCGCCGAGCTGCTGCAGGGCGGGCCGTGGCCGTTGTTCGTGCAGGGCGAAGCGCCGCGCTCGGTGCTGCTCGAACGCTTCCGTGCGTCGGGCAACGGCGTGCTGCTCGGCGCGGCGAGCTTCCGCGAAGGCGTCGATGTTGCAGGCGATGCCTTGAGCGTCGTCGTCATCGACAAGCTGCCGTTCGCCGCACCCGATGATCCGGTGTTCGAAGCGCGGCTGGATTCGATCCGGCGCCGCGGTGGCAATCCGTTCCGCGACGAACAACTGCCGCAGGCGGTGATCGCGCTCAAGCAGGGTGCCGGCCGGCTGATCCGCTCCGAACGCGACCGCGGCGTGCTGGTGTTGTGCGATCCACGGCTCATGTCGAAGACCTACGGACAGGTGTTCCTCAACTCGCTGCCGCCGCTGCCGAAGACGCGCAATCCGCAGGACGTCGCCGCGTTTTTCGCGAGTCCGTCGCACGAAGGCAGCGAAGCGACGCCGGTAGAATCACCGTCCGAGCTGGACCGCATACAGGGCTGAGCGCCCGCGCGGTTTCGTTGCTTCAGCGCGCTGCTGCCTATGCGCGATGCTCACAAACCGGCCTTCAATCGTTCGCAGGACACGTCATCGCCATGAAGCTGCTTGCGTTCGAAACCGCCACCGAAGCCTGTTCGGTCGCGCTGTGGATCGATGGCGAAGTGCACGAGCGCTTCGAAATTGCACCGCGCCGGCATGCCGAGCTCTCGCTGCCCTGGGCCGGGGAGCTGCTGGCCGATGCAGGGTTGGCGCGCTCGCAACTCGATGCGATCGCAATCGGTCGCGGGCCCGGGGCGTTTACGGGCGTGCGGCTGGCAATTGCGATCGGGCAGGGCATCGCGCTCGCGCTGGACCGGCCGATCGTGCCCGTGTCGACGCTCGCGGCGCTCGCATACGGCGCGGGCAGGCCTGAAGCCGATCGCCGGATCCTCGCCGCGATCGATGCGCGCATGAGCGAGGTATACACGGGTGCGTTCGCGTGGCAGGGCGAGGCGCTGGTGGCTATCGGCGCAGAAGCGCTGCAGGCGCCTGCAGCCGTGGAACTTCCCGACGACGAGTGGACGTGGCGCGGTGTCGGCACCGGCTTTGCGGCACTCGATGGCGAGCTCGCGCGCAGGTTGCAGCCGCGCATGGCGAGCGTCGATGCGACCGCGTTGCCGCGAGCCGCGTCCATCGCACGCCTGGGCGCCGAACTCTTCCTGCACGGCGGCGGCATGGCGCCGGAACGCGTCGAGCCTGCGTACCTTCGCAACAATGTCGCACTCACGCTCGACGAGCAGCGGGCCGCGCGCAAAGCGCGGTAGCGGAGGTCTGGCCGATGGATCTGGCGCTTTTCGACTTCGACGGCACGATCACCACGCACGAGACGTTTCCCGGCTTCATGCATGCCGCCGTCCCGCCGCGACGACTGGCGGTGGGCAAGGTATTGTTCGCGCCGTTGATCCTCGGCTACCGGCTGGGCCTGGTGTCCGGAAAATGGGTGCGCGCTGCAATCGTAATGTCCGGCCTGGGCGGACTTGCACTCGATGAATACCGCGCGCGGGGCGAGGCGTTTGCACAGCAGGTGTTGCCCGGCACGCTGCGTGCTGAAGCGCTGCAGCGCATCGAGTGGCACCGATCGCGGGGTGACCGGGTGGTCGTCGTATCGGGCACTGGATGCTTACCTGGCGCCCTGGTGCCGCGCGCACGGTCTCGAGCTGTTGTGCTCAGCGCTCGAGCACCACGACGGCCGTCTGACCGGTCGTTATCTCGATGCGCAACGCGTGGGCGAGGAAAAGCCGCGACAGGTCCGCGCACGCCACGAGCTCTCTGACTACGACGCGATCCATGCTTACGGCGATACGCGCGAGGACCTGGCTCTGCTGGCGATGGCCGACCATGCGTACTTCCGCGGACAGGCGGTGCTGCTGCAGGATCATCGACAGGCAGCGGCTCCACGGACTTTGTGATCACGGGCCCGGCGTTACCGCCCGGTGATGCACCGGTATGCCTGCGCTCTGGCACGTCCCGCAATGGCCATATCGTCGCCGCGCTTCGCCGTCCTCAGCCGTCCACCAGCGTGCCGCCGGGCAGGAACTGCCAGGTGCGCGTGACGTGCAGAACGTCCGGATCCTCATCGGTCTTCGGCAGCGGTTCGTACGGCTCGGCCAGCTTCGCGATGCGCAGCGCGGAGGCATCGAGCAGTGCGATGCCACTGGAGTCGACGATGTCCGCGCGCTCGACCGAACCGTCGCGCCGGATCGCCACGCTGATTACCACCTGCCCCCGCAGCCCGCGGCGCCGCGCTTCATCCGGATAGTTGAGGTTGCCCACGCGCTCGACGCGGTCCACCCACTCGCGCAGGTAGCTGGCCCAGGCGTATTCCTGCGTGCTCGCCGACACGAACTTGCGCTTGGGGCGCTTGGCGTAGCGTTCCGAGCGCAGATGGATCTCCGCCGCGAGGCGCGCCATTTCCATGTCGCGTTCGATGCGCTCGGGCCCGGGCGGCAACGGATCGGTCTGCACCGGTGGCGCCGTGCGCGCGGTCTCCACGGTCCGTTCGCCCCGCAGGCTGCTGACGACACGCGCCTGCGGCGCCGGCTGCGGTCGTGGTGATTGCGCCTGCATCGAGCGCGGCGCGACGCCCGGGCGCTCCTGCGGCACCGGGCCGGTCTGGTTGTCACGCGGGCGCGAGCTGCGCTCGTGTTCGCCGCCGCCCTGGTTGTTCGCCTGCGCAAGGAAGTCGGCCTGCTTCGGCGTGAGCGGCGTGATGGTTTCCGTCAGGATCACATCCAGCGTCGGCATGACCGGCGCCGCACGCTCCAGCGTGAAGCCGACGCCGAGCAGCAGCAGGGCGTGCAGGGCCAGCGAGAGCGCGAGCGTCGCGCCAAGTCGCTGGTCCGGTCCGATGCCGCTCGGGTTTGCGGCGGTTGCCGCCATGGTGCTGGTGTCCGCGGGAGGGTCATCGGGCCGGCGATGGGCCGGCCGGCGAGACAGGTGTGACGGGTTGACTCAGCGCACGCGCGCCTCGATCGCGTCGAACAGTGTGCCGGCAATGTTCAGGCCGAACTGTGCGTCGAGTTCGCGAATGCAGGTGGGGCTGGTGACGTTCACTTCGGTGAGGTGTTCGCCGATCACATCAAGGCCCACGAACACCATGCCGCGCCGCTT
>CADCUA010000050.1 GCA_902805755.1 uncultured Lysobacter sp. | reverse complement strand
CGCGTCCTTCGCCGCGGGCGATTCCTCGCGCTCGTAGGCGGCGGCGAGGTTTCTGATGTAGTCCACCGGGTGGTAGTAGCTGATGTACTGCAGTGCGTCGGCGACGGACTGGATGAAGTCTTCTTGCTGGATGACGGTCACGGCGGGGACGTTCGAAAGAGCGACCGCCTATTCTAGCGGCCGCGCCAGGGCCGGCGGCCCTGGCATGCAGGTGTGCGAGCGGAGCTTGCGCCCCGATTCATCGACCCGCGTCGAAACCGGCGCCCGGTGCGTCGAGTAGCTCGTCCACCGCCGGCGCCGATGCGAGCAGGGGATCCGGGCCGCGTTCTCCGCCCATCCTCGCGGCGACGAGTTCGGGATTCAGTCGCTTCACCGCGGCCATGCAATCGAGGAACGGGTAGCTACGGCCGGAGACATCGTCGCGCACCGTCGCGCCGGACTGCCGGATCGCATCCATGCGCTGCTCGACCGATGTCGTCGGCGCTGCCTGCTTCAAGGCGACCGCACAGGCGGCCACCATCGGAGCGGCCTGCGACGTGCCGCCAAACCTCGACGTGCCGCCGCCCAGACCCGTGGACACGACGAACGCACCGGCGGCGTAGACATCGGTCGTGGTGCTGCGATTGCTGAAGCAGGCGGCCTGGCGCGGGGCCGTCGCGGACTCGGTGCATCCCAGATGCGTGGCCATCCCACCGTGCGCGGCCCACGTGGCGCCCACGCTGAGGCTGTTGCGAAGGCAGGCCGGCGCCGACATCGCGCCGCTGTTACCGTGGTTGCCGGCCGAAACAGCAACGGTTGCGCCCTTCGCGACCAGGGCGTTCACGGCCACGGAAAGCTCACGGGTGAACGGTGTCTTGAGGTCGCAATCGCCGCCGAACAGCGGATCGGTGCCCAGGCTCAGGTTCACCACGTCCACGTCCGGATGATGCTCAAGCAGCCAGTTCAGCGCCGAGACCAGATCGGTCGAACAGCAGAAGCGGTTGTTGCGGTCTGCGACCTTGATCGCGATCAGGCCCGCGTTCGGCGTGCCGCCGCGCGGTGCGATGTTGCCGCGGCCCACGATGATGCCGGCCACGTTCGTTCCATGGCCATTGTCGTCCTTCGCTGCGCCGCGACCGGACTGCGTCGGGCCGCCGTTCGGACAGCAGCCTTCCTCGTTGCTGCCCGAGCAGAAGCACTGCTCGTCCAGCAGTTGCGCGCCCAGGTCCGGATGGGTCGCATCGACGCCGGTATCGAGCACCGCCACCTTCATGCCGGCGCCGTCCAGACCGAGGTCCACCATCGTGCTGACGCCATTCAGCGCTGCCGAATACGTCGGCAGCACGGCGTAGGCGACGCTGTCCTTGCGCAGGCTCGGGGCCGCCATGGCCAGCTGGCTTCCCGGTGTAGCGACTACTGACGTCTTTGCCGGCGCCACGGATTCGAGCGCTGAATCGAGCACGCCGTCGGTGATCGACGCGTCGCGTTCTCCTAATGACGGCAGCGCCGATGCATCCGCGCGCGCTGTCGTACCGGAAAAGCCCGTACCCGCCGCGTCGCCCTTCTGCGCACCGATGGTTTTCGGCGTCGACTCCGCCGCAGCCGCGCTGAACGCCAGCAGGACCAGCAGGGAGAGGAAAAGGCAGCAGAACATGCGGCGGAACATATGTCGCTTCTCTTTCATTGCGTGACGCTGGGGCGGCGGTGCGACGCGGGACCGGTGATGGCCCGCGGCGCGATGGAGTTCATGGGCAGTGCAAGGCGCGTACCGCGATACCGACATCACGCGCGTCGCCTGTTTGACGCGTCGACATGGCCGAGCAGCGCGGCGAGCTGAGCCGCAGGCATCGGGCGTCCGAACAGGTAGCCCTGCATCTGCGTGCAACCGAATGTCGCGAGGTGCCCCGCCTGCTCCTCGGTTTCGACGCCTTCGGCGACGACGTGGTAATCGAGCGCGTGCCCCATCGCGACGATCGCCTGCACGATGGCCGAATGCTTCGGGTCCGGCAGGCCTTCGATGAAGGAGCGGTCGATCTTGAGCGTGTCGAACTTGTACTGGACCAGGTAGCTGAGGCTGGAAAAACCCTTGCCGAAATCGTCGACCGCGACCTGCACGCCGAGTTGCTTCAGCGCGGCGATGACCTGCTGGCCGCGCTCCTGGTGCGTGAACATCTGGCTCTCGATGAACTCGACTTCCAGGCACGCAGGGTCTGCACCGGTTTCGGCGAGCACCTTGCCCACGTGCGATACCAGGCGGTCCGCGTCGAAGCGTGCGAGCGAGACATTCACCGCGATCGGCACGGCGGGCAATCCGCAGGCCTGCCACTCGCGGCTCTGGCGGCAGGCTTCGCGCACGACCCATTCGTCGATCTGCACGATCAGGCCCGTCTGCTCCGCGACCTCGAGGAATTCCTGCGGCGCGACGATGCGGCCGTCCGGACGGCGCCACCGCAGCAGTGCTTCCAGGCCGATGATGCTGCGTTCGGGATAACGGATGCGCGGCTGGTAGTAGAGCTCGAAGTCGTCGTTCGCCAGCGCGATGCGCAGGTCGTGCTCGGTGCGCATGCGCTGCTCGGCGCGCGCGCTCATGACATCGGTGAAATAGCTGTAGCGGCAACGGCCGGCATCCTTCGCGCAGTAGAGCGCGGTGTCCGCCTGCTTCATGACGGTCTGCACGTCGCGCCCGTCCTGCGGATACAGCGCGATGCCGATGCTCGCCGACACGTGCAGGTCCTTGCCTTCGAACGGAATCGGCTCCTCGATCGAGCGGATCAGTTTCTCGGCGACGCGCGCGGCGTCGCGCGGGTCTGCGAGGCGCGTGAGCAGCAGCACGAACTCGTCGCCGCCCTGGCGGCTGACCGTGTCGTCGTCGCGCACGCCGGCCACCAGGCGCGAAGCGACTTCCTTCAGCACGTAATCACCCGCCGGGTGGCCCAACGAGTCGTTGATGTGCTTGAAGAAATCCAGATCGAGATACAGCAGCGCGCCCTTGCCGCCGCGCGGTACGGTCGCAAGCGCCTGCGACAGGCGGTCCTGCAGCAGCACGCGGTTCGGCAGCCCCGTCAGCGCATCGTGCTGCGCCATGTGCGTCAGCGTCGTGGCCAGCGCACGCGTGTGGCCCACATCGTGGAACAGCAGCACGCCGCCGGTGATGCAGCCGTGCGCGTCGCGGATGGGCGAGCCCGAATCCTCGACAGGCTGCGGACGCCCCTCGCGGTCCAGCAGCGCACGGTCATCGCGTGTGCGGACCACCCGGTTTTCCGACAGCGCGACCGGCAATGCCGACGGAACGCTGTTGCCGGTCGCGGGTTCAACGAGCCGGACCACCTCAGCTAGCGGCCGGCCGACCGCAAGATGTTCGCTGATGCCGCACATGCGGGCGGCCGCGGGATTGATGAGCGACACGCGCAACTGGGCATCGCATACGACGACGCCATCACCGATCGCATCGAGCACCACGCGTGACTGCGCGCGTGCATCTGCGAGCCAACGCTCGGCCTGCTGGTACGGCGTCAGGTCACGCACGGTCGCGACGATGCGCGCCGGGTCTTCGCCCGGCACGCGGGTAAGTCCGAGTTCGATCGAGAATGCAGCGCCGTCGGCACGCTGCGCTTCGGCAGGCGATGCAAGGCCCATCTGGTGCGTGCCGGCCTGCTCGCACGCCTCGCGCAGCAGCGCCTGGTACTGCGTGCGCGTCGCCGATTCGATCCACTTTTCCAGCGCATGGCCGACGAGGGCGCCGGGCGCGACGCCCAGCAGCGTCGCAAGACGCGTGTTGTGCCCGGTGATGCAGCCGTCGGCGTCGAGCAGCGCCGTCGCCTCATGCGCGCTTTCCAGCAGTGCCTGCAGACGACGCTCGGACTGACCACGCCAGGTCACGTCCTGCGCGAACAGCTCGAACCCGTCGACGGTGCCCTCGGGCCCGAAGACCGGCTCGAGTGCGACGTCGAGGACCTGGTCGGCCGAAGTGCGCACCTGCAGACGCTGCGCCTGGCCCGCAAGCGCGCTCTGCACGCTGCTGCCCATCGCGCCGGCAGCGCGTTCGCCGTAGACCTCGAGGATCGAGCGGCCGACGAGCGCTGCGGCGTCGCGGCCGTGGAACTGCTGGTACTGGCGGTTCGCCGAGCGGTGCCGCAGGTCGCGCCCGAACTGCGCGATCAGCGCCGGCGTGCGCTCGCTGATCACCCGCAGGCGTTCGCTCGCAACACGCGCAGCGGCCGCGGTGCGGTCGCGCTGGCGCAACAGCACGGACAGGAGCACGGCGCCGATCACGGCGAACACAACCGGCAGCGCGCCCATGCCCGGAAGTGTTGACGCGGAACCCAGCAGCGCCAGAGTGATGACACCGACGCACGCGAACGAGCCCGTGACCGCGACAGACAGCGGCGACATCAGCAGCGCGATGCACCAGAGCGGGACCGCCAGCAGCGGCATCCAGTGCGGAAGCCACGTCAGCAACGCGTAGCCCAGCGCAAGCACGGCGATCGACGACAGTGCGATGCGTCCACGTTCCGCTGCGGCAGTCGCGCGCTCTGCTGCGCTGGAAAGAATCAGGACAGGAAGAAGAGCCAGCGTGCCCAGCAACATGCCCAGGCCCGCGCTGGCCGGTTCAGTCGCCGACGTCGCCGCGCCAGGCTGCAGGTGCGTTGCGCCAATGGATGCCGCGAGGGTCACGGCCGGCCCGATCAACGCTGTCACCATTGCGGCGAGCGTCACCGCCATGTCTTCACCGCGCGTGAGGTGACTCCGACGCTTCATCACGAGGTGAAGCGCGAGCGCAACTCCGCAGGCACCGATCGGCAGGGCCATTGCGTGGACGCCGCGGGGATCCAGCAGGAATGCAGCCGCTGCACTGCCGACGGTCGCAAGCGCGACCGTGGCTGCCGCGATCACGGGGCCTTGTGTGCCCTGCACCATGCGAGCGACCAGCAACGCGTTCGCAAGGCCCGCCAGGAACCAGCCTGCAATGCCCGGGAACAGGTAGAACGCCCCGGCCCACAACACACTGACGCCCACCGCATGGGCCATCGCAGCAGGAAGTTGCTTGATGAACGCGCCTGCCCCGCCCACGCCGCTGCCGCCTGCGCCCGTTGCGTCGGGTGCAGGAATCGTCGGATGGCGAGGAGGCGTCGCAGCGGTCATGCAGCAGGAATTCCGGTCGGGCCGTCGCCCGGGATCGGCTCGCACGCGTGGCACGCGAGCTGGAATTCATGATGGGCAAGCGCTTACGCGGGTTCTGTGCGCCGGGTTCAACTGCGCCAGACCCTTGCGATAACCGGGTCACAGATTCCGGCGACAATCCGGCATGGCCGAACCGAAGCCCCCCTCATCCCGCCCCCCGCGCCGAGCCGCGGGCGCCGCACAGGTGAGCCTGCGCGAGCGGTTCGAAGCACTGCGCAACCTGCCTCCGTTCCTGCGCCAGATCTGGCAGGCGAGCCCGGCGCTCACCGCCGCCACGCTCGCGCTAAGACTCGTGCGTGCGTTTCTGCCGGTGGCGACGCTGTATGTCGGCAAGCTCATCATTGACGAAGCGGTACGACTCGTTGGAACCGGCGTTGCGCCCGATGCGCTGCGCGCCGCGCTCGACAGCGGCCAGCTCGACCATTTACTGATGCTGCTGGGCATCGAGTTCGCGCTGGCGATCGCTGCCGACCTGCTCGGACGGCTGGTCAGCTACGGTGATTCACTGCTGTCGGAGATGTTCACGAACGCGACCAGCGTGCGGCTCATGGAACACGCCGCGAAGCTCGACCTCGAGGACTTCGAGAATCCCGACCTGCAGGACCGGCTCGATCGCGCGCGGCGCCAGACCATGGGCCGCGCGAACCTCATGAGCCAGCTCTTCGGGCAGGTGCAGGACATGATCACGGTCGCGAGCTTCGCGATCGGCCTGCTGGTCTACGCGCCCTGGCTCATCGCCCTGCTCGCCGTCGCACTCGTGCCCGCATTCATCGGCGAAGCGCATTTCAATGCGCTGGGTTATTCACTCAATTTCGCGTGGACGCCGGAGCGGCGGCAGCTCGAATACGTGCGGCAGCTCGGCGCCAGTGTCGAAACAGCGAAGGAGGTGAAGATCTTCAACCTCCATCGCTTCCTCATCGCACGGTTCCGCGAACTGGCGGACGGCTTCTTCGCGGCGAACCGTGCCCTCGCCCGTCGCCGCGCGATCTGGGGCACGGTGCTCGCGGCGCTCGGGACGCTGGGGTACTACATCGCGTTCGCGTACATCACATGGCGCACGGTGCGCGGCGATTTCACGATCGGCGATCTCACGTTCCTGGCAGGTAGCTTCCGTCGCCTGCGCCAGTTGCTTGAAGGCTTGCTTGTGGGGCTGTCGCAGGTCGCGGGCCAGGCGCTGTATCTGGATGACCTGTTTTCGTTTTTCGAGATCGAACCCGAAATCACGTCCGCACCGGATGCGCATGCGGTGCCGCAGCCGATCGCGAAGGGCTTCACGTTCGAGAACGTCGGCTTCCGCTATCCGGATGCGGAGCACTGGGCGCTGCGGGGCCTGGATTTTGAACTCGACGCCGGCGAAGTCGTCGCGCTGGTTGGCGAAAACGGCGCCGGCAAGACCACGCTGGTCAAACTTCTTGCACGCCTTTACGACCCCGACGAGGGACGCATCCTGCTCGATGGGCGCGACCTGCGCGACTACGACCTGCAGGACCTGCGCGCGAATATCGGCGTGATTTTCCAGGACTTCGTGCGTTACCACCTCACAGCGGCCGAGAACATCGGGGTCGGCCGCATCGAGGCGATGCACGACGCGGCGCGTATCCGCGAGGCGGCGGGGCGCGCGATGGCCGACTCGATGATCGAGTCCATGCCGGAAGGTTATTCGCAGGTCGTCGGTCGACGTTTCAGGACCGGCGTGGACCTGTCCGGCGGCCAGTGGCAGAAGCTCGCGATCGCGCGTGCGTACATGCGCGATGCGCAGGTGATGATCCTAGACGAGCCGACGGCTGCGCTCGATGCACGCAGCGAGTTCGAGGTCTTCCAGCGCTTCAAGGAACTGTCGACCGGCCGCACGGCCGTGCTCATCTCGCACCGCTTTTCCAGCGTGCGCATGGCCGACCGCATCCTCGTGCTCGGCAACGGTCGGCTGGAGGCGAGCGGGACGCACGAGCAACTGCTGGCGCAGCGCGGTCGGTACGCGGAGCTGTTCGAGTTGCAGGCGGCGGGCTACCGCTAGACATGATCTGGCGGCGCGAGCCGCGCTACGCTTTTCGCGTCTGCCTGCATGCGACCCTTCGCCATCGTTCAGGAGCCACCCCATGCGCATGTACTCGTCCCGCATCGCCCTCGCCTGCGCACTGTCGCTATCGCTTGCCGCTTGTGACCGGGCGTCCGAACCCGTCGCCGAAGCCCAGGCCCGGCCTGCAGCGGCCGCGCAAGCCGCGCTGACGGTAAACAGCCAGCACGGCCCGCTGCGCGTCACCGAAATCGCGGGCGGGCTCGAACATCCCTGGGCGGTCGCCCTGCTTCCGGACGGTGGCTTTCTCGTGACCGAACGGCCGGGGCGGCTGCGCCGCATCGATGCGAGCGGAGCGGTATCGGCGCCGCTCAAGGGCGTGCCGCAGGTGTTCGCTGAAGGCCAGGGCGGGCTGCTCGACGTCGTGCTCGCACCCGATTTCGCGACGAGCCGCCGCATCTACCTCAGCTACGCGGAACCCGGCGAGAACGGGACCGCGGGAACCGCCGTCGCGATCGCGACGCTGGGTGCGGACGGCCTGAGCGGCGTGCGCCGCATCTACCAGCAGCAGCCGAAGCTCGAAGGTGGCATGCACTTCGGCTCGCGCATCGCGTTCGACCGCAACGGCCACATGTTCATCAGCCAGGGCGAACGCAACGACCGCCCGCGCGCCCAGAAGCTGGACCTGCTGCAGGGCAAGCTCGTGCGGCTGAATCTCGACGGCAGCGTGCCGGCCGATAACCCGTTCGTGGGCAAGCCCGGGGCGCGTCCTGAAATCTGGAGCTACGGGCACCGCAACTCCCAATCGCTCGCAACCGACCCGCGCACCGGCACCGTGTGGGAAGCCGAGCACGGCCCGCGCGGCGGCGACGAGATCAATCTTCCGCAGCCGGGCCGCAACTACGGCTGGCCGATCGCGACGCACGGCATCAACTACTCCGGGCTTCGCATTCCCGAGGCCACGGGCGAGACGGCCCCAGGCGTCACCGCTCCGCACCATGTGTGGACGAAATCACCAGCGCTGTCCGGCATGGCATTCCACACGGGACATGCCGGCTCACGTTGGGGCGACAGCCTGTTTCTCGGTGCGCTCTCCGACGGCAGCCTCATCCGGTTGAACCTGGACGGCAACCGGATCGCCGGCGAAGAGCGGCTCCTCAAGGAACTCGGCGCGCGCATCCGCGACGTGCGCGTCGGCTCGAAGGGCGAGGTCTACGTGCTGACGGACGAGCCCAAAGGGCGGCTGCTGCGCGTTTCGCCGCCGGCCTGACCAACGCGGTTCGAGACCGCAAAATGGAGGTATTCCGTCCACGCGATCCGACGCGGCGACTGATGATGCGTCGCCGCGCCTGGACGCCCAACCCGGCACATCGCATCAAGCGGCTGCGACCGCCTCGTTACGCAGCACGCCCAGGCACAACTGCTCGAACGGCTGCGGACGTCCGAGCAGGTAGCCCTGCACTTCGTCGATCCTGCGCTCGCGCAGCCAGTCCAGTTGCATCTGCGTCTCGACGCCCTCGGCCACCGTGCGGATGCCAAGCGCATGCGCGAGGCTGATGATCGAGTGGCAGATCGCGGCATCGTCCTCGTCCACGCCCAGGTCGCGTACGAAGGAGCGGTCGATTTTGAGCCGGTCGATCGGGAAGCGCTTGAGATATGCCAGGCTCGAGTAGCCGGTGCCGAAATCGTCGATGGAGAACGTCACGCCCAGCGCAACCATCTGGCGCATGAGTTCGATCGCCCCTTCGGGGTTCGTCATCAGCAGCCCTTCGGTGATTTCCAGTTCCAGCACGTCAGCGGGCACGCCGAACCTGCGCATGGCCTCGTCGACATGGCGCACCAGCTCCTCGGTGAACTGCGCAGGCGAGACGTTCACCGCGATACGCAGGTGACCGTAACCCTGGGCAACGAGCAGCCTGTAATGGCGCGCGGCGAGCTCCAGCACTTTGCGCCCGAGTTCGACGATCAGGCCGCTTTCCTCGCACACGGCGATGAACTCGCCGGGCAGCAGCAGGCCACGTTCGGGGTGCTGCCACCGGATCAGCGTTTCCAGGGCGACCACTTTTCCGTCGTGATCGAACAGCGGCTGGAACACGGGCACGAATTCATCGCGCTCCAGTGCGAGGCGAAGCTGGGACACCAGTTGCAGGCGACGCGACATGCCGTCGGCGAACTCGCTCTGGAAAACGACCGCGCGGTTTCGCCCCTGTCGCTTCGCCTGGTACATCGCAAGATCACCGTGCATCAGCAGGGATTCGGCGTCCTGGCCGGCGTCGGGATAGCGGCACCAGCCGATGCTGGCGGTCAGCTGGTGCGTGGTGCCGCCCACGCTGATCGGCTGGGCAAGCACGCCCGTGATGCGGCGGATCACCTCGGTCAACCCCTGCTCGCCCGATTGCTCGGTAAGCACGATGACGAATTCATCGCCGCCGAAGCGCGCGACGGTGTCCGTCTCGCGCGCAACGCTTTTAAGCCGTGTCGCCACTTCACGTAGCACGTTGTCGCCGGCCGTGTGCCCGAGGCTGTCGTTCACGAGCTTGAAATCATCGAGATCGATGAAGATCAGCGCGGCTTCGCGGCCGTAGCGTTGCGCGTTGAGGATCGCCTGGTTCAGGCGGTCCTGCAGCAACTGCCGGTTCGGCAAACCGGTGAGCTCGTCGTGCGTCGCGCGGTAGGCGAGCTGGTCCTCGTAGCGCTGGCGCTCGCTGATATCCAGCATGCCGCCCACCATGCGGCTGGGCCGTCCGGTGGCGTCGCGCAGCAGGAATCCGCGGTCCTGCACCGTCACGTACGTGCCATCACCGCAGCAGTAGCGGTACTGCTCCTGCCAGTCGCCTTCGCGGGTCTCGAGCGCGGCGTAGAAGCTGGCGCTGACACGCTCCTGGTCCGCGGGGTGGATGTGCGACACCCACTCCTCCGGCGTAGTGAACGGCACAGGCTCGTAGCCGAAGCGGGCGTAATACGTTTCGCTCCACCAGATTTCGCCTCGCGCGATGTCGTAGTCATACACCGCGTCGCTGGTGGCGCGCGCGACCAGACGGAAACGCTGTTCGGCCTGTTCGCGCTCGGTGACATCGTGCGCGGCGACAAGCCGGGCCGCGCGTCCGTCGAACTCGATGTCGTGGCTGAAGATGGACATGCGCATTGCATGGCCATCCTTGTGCAGATGCGTCCAGACGCGGCCCTGGAGCGCGCTGTGGGCAGGCAGCAGAACAGCATCGTTCAGCGCCCGCCTGTCTTCGACCGGGCGGATATCCAGCATGCTGGAGCCCACGAGTTCCATCCGTGAGTAACCGTAGTGCGACACCATCGCGTCGTTGACGGCGACGATCCTGAGCGAGTCACGATCGAAGACCCACATGGGCAGCGGGTTGTGCTCGAACAGGAAGCGGTACTGCGCTTCGGCCTGTTGCGCCCGTTCGCGCGCGTCGACGAGTTCGGTGACGTCCTGCTGCACGCCGCGCACGACGGGGCGACCGGTCGCGTCCTGCGCGGGTGCGGCACGGACGAGCACGCGACGCACCTCACCCCCGGGTGCATACACGCGGAAATGCGCTTCGACAGGCTGTCCATCGCGCATGACGGTGTCGAGCAGCGTACGGACGGCCTGGCGGTCGTCGTCGTGCACGTCGCGCAGATAGCTTGCGAGGGACAGCTCGCAGCTGTCCGGGTCTGCGCCATGCAGCTGCGTCGCCGATCCCGAAACGCGGACGCGGTCCTGCACGGTGTCCCACTCGTATTCGCCAAGCAATGCGAGCGCGTGCGCCTGGCGCAGGCGCTCCTCGTTGACGCCCAACGCCCCGACCGCACTGCGGAGGTCACCGATCAGACGGGCCTGCTGCGCCTGGGCAGCACTGAAGCGCCGTACCAGCCAGCCCCATGCGCATACGATCACGAGCGTGAAGGCGAATATCGCCGCCGCCGGCCGCGCCCACATACCCGCGATGGTTCGCTGCTCCGTGCCGACCATGATCGCCAGCGGCAGCATCTCCATGCGGCGATAGCTGTACTCGCGGGCCACCCCGTCGAGGACGCTCTCGCCGGCGTACGTGCCCTGTCGACGGGCCCGGTGCTCGGGGGAGAACAGGCCCGCATTCGCGATGCGCTGGCCGATCACGCGGTCGTTATCGACGGAACGCGCGACCAGCGAACCGCCTTCGTGGATGAGGCTGACGAAGTCCTGCTTTCCTAGCCGGTAGCCGCCGACGACGTCCTCGAACAGCGTGGCCTCGATCCGCGCGGTGACGATCGACCCGCCGCTCCGTCGCGTGACCGGCAGCCACCAGCGCCCGCGGTCAGGCAGCGCCTGGCCGAGCGTCATGCCTTCGGGTACCTGTCGTTCCTCGGGCGTGGCGGGTCGCACGGTGACCGCAACCATCGGGATGACCCATGGGGTCGCCTGCGGTTGCGGCTTCGCGGCGCGGATCAACTGGCGGCTCACCAGAAACAGCCGATCCTTCAACTGGCGCTCGACCGCATCAAGCACGAGCTGCGTGCGTACAGCGGACTGGGCCTGTACGTCGCGGTATTCGTGGACCATCAGCGCAAGCGCGCCAACGGGAAGCAGCGCGGCCGCGCCCCATCCCAGGGCCAGCAGCCGTGCGGCATGCAAAGGCCGGCGCCGCACGGCGGGCGCGTCGATAGCGTGCGCACCCGGGCCATGCCCGGGCATCGCAAACGCGCGCGTATTGGCTTGCGGTTCCATTCGACCCCGATGCGACATGTGCCGTCCGTCCAGATTTCCGTCGCGCGGCAGCCCTGTCTCTGCCCGCGCGTCGGTCACATGCTCGTTAACGGACTGGTCGGTGATCTCTTTAGCGGCGCCGGGCGTCGGGCTGCGGCCCGTCGCATCGGGTCTTCTGGCCTTCTAAATGGCCTGCGGCGCTTGATCGCAGGCCGCGGGTGCCACGAGATGGCTGTTGCGCCGACTGAACCCGTTAAGAAGATTGATCTTCCGGCGTGCAAGCGACACCGGGGGTCCGCGCGACCTGCGACCACGCCCCGTGCGTTTCGCAAGCTCGTTCGGCATCATCGAGCCGCTGCATCGATGCACTGCGAAACCGCTGCCGTTAGAACAGGCTCCCTTGGGCCGCTTCGGGTACGCCGTAATCCAGGCGCCCGTCCACCACGCGGGCCGCGGATGTATACGGGTGCGGCTCCAAAAGCCCTGGCGCCACCAGGTGGATCACCTCCCAGCCCCGCACCTTGAACGCATCCGCGATCAGCCCGCGGTGGCATTGCCACCACAGCGCCTCGGCACACATGACGGCGGTGCGCGTAGCGCGGGCGCGGCGGGCAAGTTCAGCGGCAGCGGTGCTGAACGCGGCGGTTTCCATGTAATCCGCATAGCCGCGAAAGCTGGTGTTGCGCCACGCGAGGTTCCGGCTGTCGGCGCGGGCGTCCCGTCGCCCGCCGAGTTCCGGCATCGCCAGATACGTAATGCCGCGCTCCGGCAAAGATGCCGCGAGACTCGCGCCGGAGTACTGCGGGTTGCGTTTCGATCCTGCGTAACGACGCACGTCGACCAGCAGTCGGATATCAGCGGCCTTGAGCACCTCGACCAGCGTTTCCAGCGGACGCGTCGAGTGACCGATGGTCCACAGGGTGCGTGTCGACAAGTCCATCGCACGATGCTGCAGCGGCGCCGGTGAAAGGCCGTTGACGTCATGGCTCGTAGGCTGGAGCGGACCTGGAGACCCGACCATGACCGAAAAGGCCAGCGGCATCGCCCGCACCGCGCAGATCGTCCGATTCATGCTGAAGTACCGGAGCGCGGGCATTTTCACCGGCCTGGATCTCGATGCCGCCGAACTGCATGACGAGGACATGCCGTCCGACGGCCGCCCCGAGGAGTTCGTCAACGATCTCGAGGCACTGGGCCCGACCTTCGTGAAAATCGGCCAGGCGCTGTCGACGCGACCGGATATGGTGCCGCCCGCCTACCTCGCTGCGCTGGAGCGCATGCAGGATGACGTCTCGCCGGTGCCGTTCGAGGAGATCCGCGAGGTCATCGAGGCGCAGCTCGGCGTCCGGCTGAGCAAGGCATTCGAGACTTTCGATGAATCGCCACTGGGCGGTGCATCGCTGGCTCAGGTTCACCGCGCGACGCTGCGCGACGGACGCGCCGTTGCCGTCAAGGTGCAGCGTCCGGGCATTCTCGACCAGCTCTATGGCGACCTGGACTCGCTGGCCTCGGTCGCGGGCCGCATCGACAAGTCGACCGATATCGGCCGCCGCGTGCGCTTCGCGGACTGGGTGCACGAATTCCGACGCACGCTGATCGCCGAGCTCGACTACCGCACCGAGGCCGAAAACCTCGATCGCTTCGCCGAGCGACTGCAGGATTACCCGGAACTGTTCGTGCCACGCCCGGTATGGGATTACACGCGCAAGCGCGTTCTGACCATGGATCTGGTGAGCGGCACGAAAGTCACCGACATCTCGGGCATGCGTCGCGCGGAAGAGAACCTTGGCGACCTGGCAGGCGCGCTCATGCGTGGCTACCTGGACCAGGTGCTGGTGCATGGGCAGATCCACGCCGACCCGCATCCAGGCAACCTGTTGCTGACCACCGACGGGCGGCTTGCGCTTTTCGACCTGGGCATGGTCGCGCACGTACCGCCGCGCCAGCGCGATCGCCTGTTCCAGCTGCTCTTCGCCGCTGTCGATGGGCGCGGGGAAGATGTGGTGCGCGAATCCATCGCAATGGGTACGCGCCTGGAGGATTTCGACGAGGAGTTGTACCAGCGCGAAGTCGGCCAGCTCGTCTCACGATTCGCAGCGCATTCGACGCATGCCAAGTCGCTCAGCGAAGGCCGGATGATGCTGGAACTGACGCGCGTCGGTACCGCGTGTGGCCTGCGCACCCCGTCGGAACTCAGCCTGCTGGGTAAGACACTGCTGAACCTCGAGATGGTGTGCACCGCGCTTGATCCGGACATGGACGTCAAGCGCGTAGTGGAAAACCATCTTCAGAAGGTCATGCAGGACCGCATGCGGCAGTCGATGTCACCGGCGAAGATCGCCGGCGAGCTGCTGGATCTGCAGGCACTCATGCGGGACGCGCCCCGCAAGGTCTCGGACACGCTCTCACTGCTGTCGGAAAACCGTCTGCAGGTGAAGATCACCGGGCTCGAGGAATCGCATCTGATGGAGAACCTCCAGAAGATCGCGAACCGCATCAGTGCCGCGCTCGTGACTGCTTCGCTGATCCTCGCCTCCGCACTGCTGATGCGTGTCGAGTCGACGATGAGGATGTTCGGCTACCCGGCCATCGCGATGGTGCTGTTCCTGATCGGCACCGGGCTGGGCCTGACGATCGTGATCAGTGCACTCATGCGTGACCGGAAGGCGCCACGCAGCGAGGAAAGCGGGCCGCGCTGAGGCGGCCCTCGATCAGTCAATGCAGGCGATTACTGCCGCCACGTGCCGGCTGTCAGGGTCAGTGCGATTTCCGGTCGCCACGATCGCCCTCGCCCGGCTTCGCTTCGGTCTTGGCGGAGCGGCGTACATCCTGCGAGAGCGAACGCGACACGTCGTCGACTTCCTTGAAGCGTCCCAGCTCGTCGCGGCGGACGTACCGCTTGTTGCCATTCGGGCTGATCAGTTCACGTTTGCTGGTCATTGTGACGGCTCCGTGGTGGTGTACCCCGAGTCTCCGCGCGCGGAAATGAAATCCACGCCAAGGCCGCGCCAGAATCCACGCGTCTGAGGCCTCATGGCTGGCTAGTGCCTGAACGCACGGTCGGGGTTTCACACGCCGTGTTACAACGGCCCAGCACGATTGAACTCGACCACACACGAGTGCCTGCGGGTCGCGACGTCGTCGGTGGAATGCCGCTTTCCATGCAGCGGCGCCACGCAATCGCTTCGCGCTCGCCGGTCCTTGAATGCAACCCGGTGGCAATCAGGAGCCCACATGTTGAAAACCGCGCTGGTCTTCGTGATCGGGCTTCTGCTCGGTGCAAATCTCGTCTATTTCTTCATGGCCGGGCGTCCGCAGCCGGCGACCAGCACGCCGTCCGCAGAACCGGTGGCCGCACCGGCCGCCAAGCAGCCGCCCGGCGGCGCCGCACGCCCTGCGACAAAATCGTCGACGCCCAATCGCGATGCTTCGCCTACGGCATCGGCGCGCGGTGGCGCACTGCTAATACCGGTGCAGGGTATTCGCGCCGAGCAGCTGTCCGATACCTACGGTGATGCACGCGGCAGCGACCGCAGCCACAACGCGATGGACATCATGGCGCCGACCGGCACGCCGGTGCTGGCGGTATCCGACGGCAGGCTCGCGAAGATTTTCGACAGCAAGGCGGGAGGGCTGACGCTCTACCAGTTCGACCCGAGCGAAACCTACAACTACTACTACGCGCACCTGGACCGCTACGCCGAAGGCCTCACCGAAGGCCAGATGCTGCGCCGCGGACAGGTGATCGGCTACGTCGGCAGCACCGGCAACGCGAACCCGGCGGCGCCGCACCTGCACTTCGCGGTGTATCGCCTCGGCCCTGAAAAGCGCTGGCACGAAGGCGCGCCGATTAATCCCTATCCACTTCTGCGGGGCTGAACCGGGCGCGCGGGCTTTGGCGCGGGGCCGCAGAGCCCGCGCGCCGATCGGCTAAAATGCCGCCCCCAAGGCCGCGCCCACCGATCAATGTCCTCCGCTTTCGGCACCGAGACCGTGGTGGACGTCCGTCACTGGACGGATGACTACTTCAGCTTCACCACCACGCGCGACGACGGCTTCCGTTTCGACAACGGCCAGTTCGTGATGATCGGCCTGCCCGTCGAACAGCCCGACGGCAGCACGCGACCGCTGCTGCGCGCGTACTCGATCGCGAGCGCGAACTGGGAAGAGCAGCTCGAGTTCTTCTCGATCAAGGTGCCGAACGGCCCGCTGACCTCGCGACTGCAGCACGTGCAGCCGGGCGATACGGTGCTGATCGGCCGCAAGCCGACGGGGACGCTGCTCATCCACGACCTGCATCCGGGACGCAACCTCTACCTGCTCGGCACCGGCACGGGCTTCGCGCCGTGGCTCGCGATCATCAAGGATCCGGAAACCTACGAGCGCTTCGACAAGGTGATCCTGACTCACGGCGTGCGCTGCGAAAAGGACCTCGCCTATCGCGACTACATCGTCAACGAACTGCCGCGGCACGAGTTCCTGGGTGAGCAGATTGCCCGGAAGCTGCACTACTACCCTGCGGTAACACGCGAGGATTTCCGCTTCGCCGGCCGCGACCAGCGCGGTCGCCTCACGCAGATGCTGTCAACCGGGCGCATGGCCGAGCAGCTGGGCATCGAGCCCATGGACGCCGCGCACGACCGCGCGATGATCTGCGGCAGTCCGCAGATGCTCGCGGATTTCCGTGAACTGCTGGACTCACGCGGATTCAGCGCGGCGCCACGCATCGGAGTGCCCGGGCATTACGTCTACGAGCGGGCGTTCGTCGAGAAGTAGCTGCGCGTTCGCCACGCGGCTTGCAAGGCAAGCGTTACGACGCAGGCTCCACTGCCGGATCGACGAATGCGCCATTCGCACGGTGTTGCATGGAGGCTGCTAGCGTCGCCCGTACCGGCTGCTGACTACGTGCCGGACAGCGCGCGACATCGCGCCGATATGGAGACGCGACATGAGCGAACCCGACGCGGGCATCGGCAATGCGCCTGATGACCGTCCCACACCGATGCAGCTCGTCCAGTTGCTGCTGCCGGTCTACGACAACACGCACCAGCCGTTCCCCCGCGCGCTGTTCGATAGCGTGCGCAGTGAATTGACGGATCAGTTCGGCGGCGTCACCGCGTTCGTACGCTCGCCGGCTGTAGGCGTGTGGGAAGACCCGTCGGGTGCGGTATGCCGCGACGAGGTGATCCTGTTCGAAGTGATGGCGGAGGCGCTCGATCACGCGTGGTGGCGCGACTACCGCAAGCAGCTCGAGCAGCGCTTCAAGCAGGAGGAAATCATGATCCGGGCAAGTGGGATTGCGCGGCTCTAGAGGCTTCTACGACGACGTACACAGAGTGCCATTCGCGCGCAGCGCATGGCCCCAGGCCTGCAACGCGCGGCCGCGCTTGATACACGACACACCGCTGCGCATCCTCGCTGCATGCTCCGGATCGGCCTGATTTCCGACACCCATGGCCTGCTCAGGCCCGAGGCGCTTGCGTTCCTGCGCGGCAGCGACTGCATCGTCCACGGAGGTGATATCGGCAACGAAGGCATTCTCGACACACTGCGCGCGATTGCACCGCTGACGGTGGTGCGTGGCAATAACGACACGGCCGACTGGGCGCGCGATATTCCTGAAAGCGCGCACATGCAGCTCGACGCTGGCACGGTGTACGTGTTGCACAACCTCGCGCAGCTCGGGATCGACCCCGTGCGGGAAGGCGTGCGCGTCGTCGTGTCCGGTCACTCCCATCGCCCGCTCGTGCGCGAAGAAGACGGTGTGCTTTACATCAACCCGGGCAGCGCCGGACCTCGACGCTTCAAACTGCCGATCACCGTTGGTGAGCTGATGGTCGCGGATGGAGCGATCAGTTCGCGCATCGTTGAACTGAGTGCCGGACGCTGAGCCATCGCACGGAGCGCCTGCAAACCAACGGCCTGCACCTGACGTCGAGGCCGTCAGCGCTCCCCGTGCTGCAACCAGACCCTGGCTTCTCTCTCATCTGCGAACGCACGCGCCTCGAAACCGGCTTCCAGTGCGAGGATTTCCGCGGCTTCGACCTCCGGCCAGCCGGCCGCCCACGGGTAGACATAGGCGACGCGGAACGACTCGAGCCCGAGGCCCGGCAGCGCGCGCATGAACGTCTCCACCTGCTCCATGGACAGCGCAGTGCCCTGCACCTCGGAGACCACCAGCAGGGCCGGCGGCGGCTCGCGTGCGATCTCGGCGGCGATGCTGCGCCATGCCGTGATGGTGCTGTCCAGGTCGCGCGAGGTTCCAATCACACGTACCCGCAACCAGCGGTCCGTACGCTCGAAATCGACCGTGTACGCCATCGCGCCTAACCGAGCGCCGCTTCGATATCCGACGCGATCGATGCCGGCTCCGCGTTCGGTGCGTAACGGCGGATCACCTGCCCGTCCCGGCCGACAAGGAACTTCGTGAAGTTCCATTTGATCGCCTCGGTGCCCAGCAATCCGCTGCGCTCATGCTTCAACCAGGCCCAGAGCGGATGGGCACGATCACCGTTGACGTCGACCTTCGCGAACATCGGGAACGACACGTCGTACGAGAGCGAGCAGAAATCGCGTATCTCCGCCTCTTCGCCGGGCTCCTGATGGCCGAACTGATCGCAGGGAAACCCCAGCACCGCGAAACCGCGCTCCCGGTAGCTGCGCCACAGCGCTTCGAGA